>PTLK01000035.1 GCA_002938075.1 Alphaproteobacteria bacterium MarineAlpha3_Bin3 | reverse complement strand
CCGCCAACGGCCCATTGAAATCACCTCGAAGGGGGAAACGGTTTTGGCCCGCGCGTTGCCGCTCTGGAAACAGGCCCACGACCAAATCGTCACCGGCGTCGGGTTTGCCCGCTGGCAGGGTATGGTCAGGTTGTTGGAGGAAACGATAAATCTTTCCCACTAAACGCCCGCCCGGCCTAGCGTCGGGGCGGCGGGAACCGCCGTAAAAAGGACGACCGCCGTGGCAACGGGAATCGCTGCGCCTAGGGGTTTCTATCCACTACCAAAACCGAACGGCATCCGGTTTATATCGGAAAAGAAGCCTTCAAGGGTCGCCTTCGGCCTTCTGTAGCGCTTGCTGGGCGCGGTAGCTGAGGGGGATGGAACAGATATAGGCCAACCCCACCACCGACAAGGTCAACCACGGGGCGTTGATCAGGAAAACGGCGATGGCGCCGGTAATCAGCATGGTCGGCAGGATCCAATGCCGGCTGATCTTCAGCTTCTTGAACGAATAGGTGGGGATGGTGCTGACCAGCATCCCGGCAATCACCAGCATGAAAATCCCGACGACCCAGGGCTGGCGAAAGAAACCTTCGCTCCCCTGAAAAGACAGGACCATCGGCAGCAACACCAATCCTCCGCCCGCCGGGGCCGGGATTCCGGTGAAGAAACGGGCCTGCCAGGCCGGGGCGTCATGATCTTCCATCATGACGTTGAACCGGGCCAGGCGGAGCCCGCAGCAGATGGTGAACAGCATCACTAGGACCCAGCCCAGCCTTCCGGCGTCCTTCATCGTCCACAGGTACAGCACCAACACCGGCGAAACCCCGAAACAGACGAAATCCGATAGCGAATCAAGTTCGGCGCCGAACTTGCTGGCGCCCTTGAGCAACCGGGCGATGCGACCGTCAAGAGCGTCGAGGACGGCGGCGACGATGATCGCCAGCACCGCGTGTTCCCATCTTCCGTCGAGACCGAAACGGATCGCTGTCAACCCCGCCGCCAGGGCCAACAGGGTCAGGATGTTGGGTATCATGCGGTTGATCGACAGGTCCCTGAACCGCTTTTTCCGGGGCGTGCCGGGCGGGCGGAGTTTTTTCATGGCGTGACCTCCGGCGGGACCATTACGGGCGGACTCTGCCCGTGCGGGCGGGTTCCTGGGCGCGGATATCGGCAAACACGGTTTCCCCGGCCACCGAGCGCTGACCGACGGCGACCAGCGGCTCAACGCCTTCGGGCAGATAGATGTCGACGCGCGAGCCGAAACAGATCATGCCAAACCGTTCGCCGGTCTTTACCGTTTGGCCTTCGGTGACGTCGCACAGGATCCGCCGGGCGATCAGGCCGGCGATCTGCACAAAGGCCATGTCCCGGCCGTCAGCCATGGTCAACCGCAGGCTTTGGCGTTCGTTGAACTCGCTGGTCTTGTCGAGGGACGCATTGAGGAACTTACCGGGCCGGTAATGGAGGGCGGTGATGGTGCCGCCGAGGGGGACCCGGTTCACATGCACGTCGAACACGTTCATGAACACGGCGACGCGGGACCGCAACCCTTCGCCCATGCCCAGTTCCTTAGGGGGTGCTGCCTGGTCGATCATTTGCACGATGCCGTCGGCGGGGCTAATGATCAAGCCGTCGCGCTCAGGCGTCACCCGGTCGGGATTGCGGAAAAAATAAACGCACCACACCGTCAACACGGTGCCAGCAAAGCCCAAAAGTTCGGAAAAGGCGGCCATGACAATTGCCGCCGCGGCGAACAGCGCGATGAACGGCCAACCGGCCCGGTGGATGGGAACCAAAGGGGTCTTCAACGGACTTAGGCCTTTCAAGGTTTCCAGGTCATGAACTCATAAATGGCGACCCCTTTCGGAGCACGGTTATTTTGCCCACTGGTCCACGTCGTGTCGTTGGTCATGATGCTCTGGCATCAATCCCTCCTAACTCCTTGCCAGTGGACAAAATAACACGTGTCACAGTTGTCGCCATTTATGAGTTCATGACCTAGCCGGCGGCATTCTAGTCGCTCCCGCCGGGCCCCGGGAAGGGAAAAGGGCCGATCAGTTGGTGGCCGGGAGCGCGAATACCTGGCCGGGATAGATCAGATCCGGGTCCTTGATCTGCTCCTTGTTGGCTTCAAAGATAGTCGTATAGCGGACGCCTTCGCCATAGGCCCGCCGAGCCAGCCGCCAAAGAGAATTGCCGGGCTGGACGATAACGAAGGGTTCCGGCGGCGTCTTGCCCATCGGCTCGGCCCTGGAAAACGGCATCGACACCCGGGCCGCGACCTTGCCGGCGTTGTCGACCTGATCGGCGCGCAGCGTATAGAGGCCCGGTTTAATCCGGACATCGGGGGAAAGCCGCCATTGGCCGTCGGCGTCGGCTTCGGTGCGGCCGATGAACCGGTTATCCAGATACACGTTGACCCGGGCCCCGGGGGCGGCGCGTCCGCTGAGGGAAAGCCGCCCCTTGTCGTCGTAGTCCAGGGTATCGACGCTGAGCCCGAGAGGGCCTTCGGCCTCCTTGCCTCCGGGCGTCTGCATGACGGTGCTGGCGCCGCCGGAGCGGGGCGTTTTCAGCGCCAGCGCTCCCACCCCCGCCCCCTGGGGCCCGCTCGCCGGCCGCCCGGCGACGTCCTTGTCCGGTTCGGGAACCACCAGCACCACCACGTCCTCGGAGGCCACGGGCTTACCTCCGGGTAAGCGCATTTCCAGGCTCAGTTCACGGCTTCCGGGCTTCAGCGGCGCCGTCGGCACGAACACCCATTCGCCGCGCCCGTCGGCGGTCACTTCGCCGATGGGCTTGCCGTCGGCCATGATGACGAGGGTGCTTCCCGGTTTGGCTCGCCCGGCCATCACCGCGTCGCCTCCGGGTTCCACCCTGATCACGTCGAAACTGGACCCCTGCGTGCCGGCGGGTCCGCCTTCTGGGCCTTTGGCGGGACCGCCGGGAGCGGCCTTTTCGGCGGGCGGCTGGATCCCCGCCGTTTCCACGACCTCGTCCTGCCACAGGAACACGTTGACGGTGATGGCGGCGGCGATGGCGGCGCCGCCGACGGCGATGATGACAAGCGGTTTGTTGACCATGTGGTGGCCTCCTCGGCGGAGAATCGACTGATTATACCATCAATACTGATTGGCAATACTAATCGGCGATGGCGGCAAAAATATGACGGCTTAAGGCGGCGGGGGATCATTTCTTCTTTCGTTCGATGCGGTGGAAAACCGGCGGCAGGGAGCGCAGATAAAGGATTATCGCCTTGAGGTCGGCAACCTTGAGCCGTCCGGTGGTTTCATCGACCACCTCGCCCATGACATCGCCGACGAAATCGCCGTCGGGAAGCATGCCGGTCTTGAGAATTTCATGCAGGTCGCCGTCGGACCAGCGCCCGATGCCGGTCTCCTTGTCCGGGGTGATATTGGGGATCAGCCCGCCTTCGGGGCCTTTCGTGGTGCCGGCGAGTGCCATGCCGGCTTTGGCCCCGCCCAACCCATCGCGCGGCGTGTGGCATTCGCTGCAATGGCCCAGCGCCGTCACCAGATAGGCGCCACGGTTCCATTGTCCGGACCGTCCCGGGTCGGCCCGGAACGGCCCGGGAGTGAAATAAAGCGACTTCCACAGGGGAACTAGAAACCGCCAGCCGAACGGCGGTGCCGTGTCATGGGGCTTGTTGGCAGTTTTGGCTGGGGGCCGGGTGAATAGATAAGCCTTGAGGTCGAGAAGGTCCCGGTCGGTGATCCCGGTATAGGACGGATAGGGAAAGACCGGGAAGTAATGGCGGCCGTCCGGGGCCACGCCCTGGCGCAACGCGCGGATAAAATCCCTGTCGCTCCATTTGCCGATGCCGTATTCGGGGTCCGGCGTGATGTTGGGGCTGAAAAATATCCCGAATGGGGTTTTCAGCTTGCGCCCGCCGGCCAGGGACGCCCCTTTGCCCTTCTTGTCGGTGTGGCAGGCGGCGCAGCCGGCGGCGGCGAACAAGTATTTCCCGCGAACCGGGTCGGGTTCGCCCGCCGGCGCCGGTCCCGAGGCGACCACGGCGGCGATCACGAGGACCGCCAAAGCCAGGCTCGGCAACCGGGCGGCCCCGGGCAAAAGGGCAGGCATTTCCGGCGGCGCTACTTCTTCTTCTCGCGGAATTTCTTATGGCACGTGGCGCAAGCGTTCTTGCCGAGGTGGAGGAACTGGGCTGCCGCCGCCTTGAATTTACCGCTGGCGGTGATTTTCGCCAGCTTCGCCGATTCGTCGATGAAGACCTGGACCACCTTTTTGAATTCGACGGGGTTCTCCCAGATAACCTCCTTCGCCCGCGTCATCCCGAAGTCGGACCCCTCGGGGAAGGCATTGGCGGCGACCGTGGCCAGGGCGGCCATGGCGTCGGCGTGGACCTTGAGGTCGCGGGCCTGGCCGCCGGTGCCCTTGAGGATGGCGCCCATAGCCGCCATATGGCCGCCGACGGCCTTCATCACCGATTGGCGGTACTTGATGGCGCCTTCCTGGGCCAATGCCGGAAGCGCGATAAGGCCTGCAAGGGCCAGCGACAGAATCGCGGTTTTGAGTCCACGGATGGCGGTTTTCTTCATGGCGGTCCTCCCGAAAGTTTCATTCCCGGGCACCCCGATGATGTTCCATCCCCTGGCGGGAAAAAAATCCGCGAGACGCGCCGGTTGCCGACACTATATAACTCTGCCCTGACGTTAACGTGACGAACGCCTAGCGGACAATCAATATTCGCTGATGGTAAGAGGCTGATGGTAAGAGAATGACCCGTATTTCCTCTCTTTGCGTCTTTTGCGGCTCCAAGACCGGCGACGACCCGGCCTTTGAGGCCGCCGCCCGCCGGTTTGGCGAATTGATGGTCGAACGCGGCGTCCGGCTGGTTTTCGGCGGCGGGCGCATCGGCCTGATGGGAGTGGTGGCCGACGCGGTGCTCGGCGGCGGCGGAGAGGCCGTCGGCGTCATCCCCGAATTTCTTAAGGACCTGGAGGTCGGCAACGACGAAGTGACGGAACAGATCGTCACCGCCTCCATGCACGAGCGCAAGAACCGCATGTTCGAGCTGTCCGACGGTTTCGTGGTCCTGCCCGGCGGGCTGGGGACGCTCGACGAGACGCTGGAGATCGTCACCTGGAAGCAGCTCCGCATCCATTCCAAGCCCGTCGTCGTGGTCAACACGTTGGGTTACTGGACGGCGCTGCGGGACCTGGTCCAACAAATCATCGACGGCGGTTTCGCCCATCCGGCGGTGGCCGAACTGTTCACCGTCGTCGATACCCCCGACGACGTGTTCTGGGCCCTCGAAGCGGCGCCCGAGCCCTCCGAAGAGGTGCTGACCAGTCATCTGTAGGTGCCGCCATCCACCCCTTGCCAAGCCGGGCGGCGGACCCTAAGTTGCGGGAAAATCTACCCCAAAAACACCCACCCTGGGAGCCCCACTTATGACCAAAATCAAGGTCGAAAACCCCATCGTCGAGCTCGACGGCGACGAAATGACGCGCATCATCTGGGCCTTCATCAAGGACAAGCTGATCCTGCCGTACCTCGACGTGGACCTGAAATATTACGACCTGTCGATACAGAAACGCGACGAGACCGACGACCAAATCACCATCGATTCGGCCGAGGCGATCAAGGAGCACGGCGTCGGCATCAAGTGCGCCACCATCACGCCCGACGAAGGCCGGGTCGAGGAATTCGGCCTCAAGGAGATGTGGCGCTCGCCCAACGGCACCATCCGCAACATCATCGGCGGCACCATCTTCCGCCAGCCGATCATCTGCAAGAACGTGCCGCGCCTGGTGCCCGGCTGGACCAAGCCCATCGTCATCGGGCGCCATGCCTTCGGCGATCAGTACCGGGCCATCGATATTATCGTCCCCGGGGCCGGTAAGCTGATCATGCGCTTCGAGCCCGATGAAGGCGGCGAGGTGATCGAGCGCCAGGTGTTCCAGTTCGAGGACTCGGGCGTCGCCCTTTCCATGTACAACCTGGACCATTCGATCACCGGCTTCGCGCGTTCGTGCTTCAACTACGCGCTTGATCTCGGCTGGCCTTTGTATCTGTCGACCAAGAACACCATCCTCAAGGTCTATGACGGGCGCTTCAAGGACATCTTCCAGGACATCTACGAGGCCGAGTTCAAAGACCGCTTCGTTGACGCCGGCCTGACCTACGAACACCGCCTCATCGACGACATGGTGGCCGCCGCCATGAAGTGGGAAGGCGGCTTCGTCTGGGCGTGCAAGAACTACGACGGCGACGTGCAGTCCGATATCCTGGCCCAGGGCTTCGGGTCCCTGGGCCTGATGACGTCGGTGCTGCTGACGGCGGATGGCAGGACGGTCGAGGCCGAGGCGGCGCATGGCACGGTGACGCGGCACTACCGTCAGCACCAGGAAGGCAAGGAGACGTCGACCAACCCCATCGCCTCGATCTTCGCCTGGACGCGGGGGCTCGCCTACCGCGGCAAGTTTGACGAAACGCCCGACGTGGTGAAGTTCGCCGAAACGCTGGAGGCGGTGTGCATCGATACCGTCGAGGCGGGCTTCATGACCAAGGACCTGGCGCTGCTTATCGGCCCCGATCAGGCGTGGTTGAACACCCAGGCGTTCCTCGACAAGCTCGACGAGGGCCTCAAGGCCAGGATGGGGTAGGGGCCAAGGGGAGGCCTGGAAGAGGACGAACTGGCGCCGTGGATCAAAAAAAATTGCCGGAAGGCCTGATTACACGTCGATCATCGGCCCGAGGGCCGCATGGACCGCCGCCGGTCCGGCGTTGCGGGCGACGGCGGCGACCTCGACCCCGGGCAGGAAACGAGCCATGGTTTCCGCCGTCTCGGCCAGCGGCACTGGACTTTCATCTGACTCGGAGACCACCACGGCGGCCACGTCCACGCGCCGAGTCTTCATGGCCGTGACCGTGGTCAGGGTGTGGCTCAGGGTGCCGAGATAGGAGCCGACGACGACGAGAACCGGCGAGCCCAGTTCCGCCATCCAGTCGAGCACCGTGTGTTGGCCGTCCAGGGGCACCATGGCGCCGCCGATGCCTTCGATCAGCAGCCGGTCCTCTTCGCCTCCTTGCATGTCGCGGCAGAAACCGACCAAGGCTTCGAAGTCAATACTCCGGCCCTCGCGCCGGGCCGCCATGTCCGGCGACAGGGGCTCGGTGAAGCGCCACGGCGAGCACGCCTCGACGGCCTCTTGCGTCGGCTCGATTTCGAGACTTTTAAGCAAAATCGCGGTGTCGGTGACCTCTGCATCGTCGCCGGGATAGCCGCTGACGACCGGCTTCAAGACCCTGACGGACAATCCCTTATCCCTAAACGCGGCGGCGAGGGCGCCGGTGACGTAGGTCTTGCCGGTGCCGGTGCCACTTGCGGTGACGAACAGGGTCTTCACGCACTTGCTTCGGCGTCGGGGGCTTCGGCGTCGGCGGCTTCGAGTATCCGGGTGCGGATGATCTCCGCCAGCCGGGCGATGTCTTCGTCCTTATGGGCGGCGGTGAAGGTGACGCGCAGCCGGGCCTTGCCGTCGGGCACCGTCGGCGGGCGGATGGCGACGACCAGGAATCCCTCGTCCTCCAAAAGCCTTGAGGCCAGGAGCGTCCGTTCCGAATCGCCGAGGACGATGGGGACGATGGGACTTTCGGCTTCGGACAGGCCCAGCAGGGCGGTGAACGCCTTGGCCTTGGTGAGCGGCAGGGCGGCGTAATCGGGGTCGGACTCTATAAGCTCTAAAGCCGCGATCGCCGCCGCCACGACGCCCGGCGGCAGGCCGGTGGAATAGAACAGCGTCCTACACCGGGTGCGGATCAGGTCGATGACCGATTGGCTGGCGCACAGATAGCCGCCGTAGCCGCCGATGGCCTTCGACAGGGTGCCCATCTGCAACGGCACCCGGCCTTGGCCGCCACCTGCCTGCGCGAAGCCGGAGCTTCGCTTCGGCGAAGGCAGGTTGACGGTGCCGGACCCCCGGCCGCCGCCGACGACGCCGAGGCTGTGCGCATCGTCGGTCATCATCCAGGCGTCGTGCTCGGCGGCGATGTCGGCCAACTCGCCGATCGGCGCCAGGTCGCCGTCCATGGAAAACACGCTGTCGGTGACGATCAGCGCCCGGGGGTGGTCCGCCCGGTGGGCGGCCAGAATTTCACCCAAGTGGCCGGTGTCGTTGTGGCGGAAGACGTGCAGCGCCCCCCCGGTCAGCTTGGCGCCGGCGAAGATGCAGGCATGGGAGAGCTTGTCCACCACCACCATGTCGTCGACCCCGGCGAGCGCCGGGATGATGCCGGTGTTGGCCAGATACCCGGAGCCGAACACGCACGCCGCTTCCGCCCCTTTCAGTTTCGCCAGCTTCGCCTCCAGCTCGGCGAACAGCGGATGGTTGCCGGTCACCAGCCTGGACGCGCCGGCGCCGACGCCGTACTTCTCGGTCGCCTCGACGGCGGCGGCCTTGATGGCTTGGTGCTGGCTGAGGTTCAGGTAATCGTTGCATGAGAACGAGATCAGGCGCTTGCCCCGGCGCTTAACCTCGACGGGGCCCAAGCGCTCGGTCTCGATGAGGGTGCGCCGCAGGTTCCGCTGTTCCAGCGCCGCCAGCTTCCGTTCGGCGAATTCATCCAGGGACGCGGACATGCTCAACCTCCGCCGACGACCTTGACCACGGTATCCGTGAGCCGCGTCAGGTCCTCTTCGTCGATGGTGAAGGCCGGCATCAGATAGACGATGTTGCCGAATGGCCGGATCCAGCAGCCCGCATCGACGAAGCGCGCCCGGAGCCCGTTCATGTCCTCGATTTTGTCCATCTCGACGACGCCGACGGCGCCGCGGACGCGGACGTCCCGGACCTCCCCCCACGGCCCGGCCGCACCCCGACACGGCTCCAGCGCCGCCGTCAGGTGCGTCTCGATGGCCTTCACCTGTTGCAGCCGGGGTTCGGTCTCGAACAGATCCAGCGACGCATTGGCCGCCGCACACGCCAACGCGTTGCCGGTGAAGGTCGGCCCGTGCATGAAGGCGTCGTCCAGGTCGTCGGACAGGAACGCCTCGAACACGTCCCGGCTGGCGATGGTGGCTGCCAGGGGCAGGGTGCCGCCGGTCAGCGATTTCGATAGCGTCATGATGTCCGGGGCGACGCCGGCCTGTTCGCAGGCGAACAGGGTGCCGAGCCGGCCGAGGCCAGTCATGATCTCGTCCAGGATCAGCAACAGCCCGTGGGCGTCGCAGGCCTCGCGGACGGCCTTCAACGTTTCGGGCGAATGGAAGATCATGCCGCCAGCGCCCTGGACCAGAGGCTCAAGAATCACGGCGGCGCATTCTGGGGCGCGGTCGGCCAGGAAATCATCGAGGCGGGCCCGGGTTTCGCCGTTCCGGGGCAGGTCGAGGCGGAATTGTTCCGCCATCAGGCCCTGGAACCTTCCCATGATCCCGTCTTCCGGGTCGCCGATGGCTATGGCGGCGATGGTGTCGCCGTGGTACGCGCCCTTGAAGCAGACGAATTGGGTTCGATCCGGTTGGCCCCGGTTGAGCCAGGCCTGGACCGCCATTTTCATCGCGATTTCGACCGCCACCGAACCGGACTCGGAAAAGAACACCCGCTCCAGGCCGCCCGGGGCCAGGGCCGCCAGCCTTTCGGCCAGGGTAAACGCCGGTTCGTTGGCCAGCCCGGCCAGCATCACGTGGGGCATTTGCTCGAGCTGGCGCCGGACCGCGCCCTGGATATGGGGATGGTTGTAGCCATGGCACGCCGACCACCAGGACGCCACGCCGTCGACCAGCTGGCGCCCGTCAGCCAGGGAAATGCGCGTGCCCTGGGTGGCGGTGACGGCCTCGGGCTCGGGCGCCGTCTGCATCTGGGTGTAGGGCATCCAGATATGCCGGTAGCCGTCGTCAAGCCACGGCGCCAGGGTCAAGGGTTGGGATTTCGGCCGGGCGGTCATTGCGGCGCGCCGGCGGGCTCTAGCCCCAGGCGCTCAAGCAGCCGGGCGTCGGCGTCCGTCTCCGGGTTGGCGGTGGTCAGCAGTTTTTCGCCGACGAAGATGGACCCGGCGCCGGCCAGGAAACACAGCGCCTGCATCTCGTCGGTCATCTGCTCGCGTCCCGCCGACAGCCGGATGACCGAAGCCGGCATCATCACCTTCGCCGCCGCCAGGGTGCGCACGAATTCGATGCCGTCCAAATCGTCGGCGCCGGCCAGCGGCGTGCCCTCGACGCGGACCAGCATGTTGATGGGCACGCTTTCCGGATGCGGCTTCAGGTTGGCCAGGGTGCGCAGCATCTCGGCCCGGTCGGCCTGGCTTTCGCCCATGCCGACGATGCCGCCACAGCAGACCTTGATCCCGGCGCGGCGGACGGTTTCCAGGGTCTCCAGGCGGTCCCGGTAGGACCGGGTGGTGATGATTTGGCCGTAGAATTCCTCCGACGTGTCGAGGTTGTGGTTGTAGTAATCGAGCCCGGCCCGTTTGAGTCTTTCCGCCTGGTCTTCGCTCAACATGCCGAGGGTGGCGCAGCTTTCCAGGCCCAGCGCCTTGACCCCTTCGACCATTGCGCAGATGTCAACGAGGTCGGAATCCTTGGGCTGCCGCCAGGCGGCGCCCATGCAGTACCGCGTCGCCCCACCTTCGCGGGCCTGTTCGGCCTCGGCCAGCACGTCGGCCACGGCCATCGTCTTTTCGGCCTTGACGCCGGTATCGTAGCGGGCCGATTGCGGGCAATAGGCGCAGTCCTCGGGGCAGCCGCCGGTCTTGACAGACAAAAGGCGCGACATCTGCACCCGGTTGGCGTCGAAATACCGGCGGTGAAGGGCCTGGGCCTTCATGATCAGGTCGTTGAAAGGCAGCCGGAACAAGGCCTCGGCCTGATCGCGGGTCCAATCGTGGCGGAGGGTGGTTTCGGTGTCTGACGGCATTTCGGATGAACTAAACAGTTTCGAAAATCGCAACATAAATTCTAGGGTAGGACGCGGGTGGGAACAAGCTTGGCCCTTGACTGTTGGCGGGGTGTGGCCTAAGTAACCGTCTCCTTGGGGCCGCCCGTGGCGGTCCTTGGTTTTTGTTCCCGGAAAGGTTCGAATTTATGTCCAGGCGGTGCCAGCTCACGGGCCGCGGCGTGCAGGTGGGAAACAACGTCAGCCACGCCCACAATAAGACCCGCCGGCGGTTTTTGCCGAACCTCCAGAAGACGTCGCTGTTCAGCGAGGCGCTGGGCAAGCCCGTGCGCCTGAAGGTGACGGCGCATGCGATCCGGACGGTGGAGCGCAAGGGCGGCCTCGACGCCTTCCTGCTCGATACCCGGGATTCCGACCTGACTCCGGATATCCGGCGCCTGAAAAGGCGGATCAAAAAGGCGCAAAGTCAGGCTGCCCCCTAAAAGCATATGGTTTTATTCGGTCGCAGGCCCGTTTGACGGGCCTTTTTCGTGTCCGGGTCTCGGACAGTGAACCGCCAGTTTCCTAACTTATTGTCTTTAATAACTTTTACAACCAATCAACGTATCAATTTATTTTTTTATCCCGAAAAAAAATGTAAATTTAAGGTCTATTTCGATTAATCCGGCATGACTTGTTGCTGAGTTGGGGGGACGGGCCTTTTTACAAGGCCAGAAGTTTTTCATTCAGGCTTGGACGTCGGTTGTGTCATTCAGGAGGATTTGATCCGCCGGGGAGGGTTTCGAATGGCAGGCGCCAAGAAACGCCGTCAAAAACACCAGAACAAGACCAAGGCCCGGCTCATTGAAGAGCTGGAAGCCCTGCAACGCGAAGTCGCCAGGCAAAAGCGCGGCGCCGGCGGCAAGGGCGTTGGCGCGGCGAATTCGCTCCTTGAGAGCGAGGAGTTTTTCCAGACCTTCTTCGACCATTCGCCGACGGCTCTTTTCGTGCGCGACCTCAAGGCCGCTTCAGCAGCAAAATCCGGTCGTTGTAGGTGTCGGAACCCAGTGATGAAGGCCGGCGGCCTTGGCAACGCTTAGGGACGGCCCCATCAGCCCGGCCGCAAGGACCATCCTCAAGGGGCGGAATAACCCTTTTAATCCGGTTTCCATGCCGCCGTTATTCCATCAACTCGAACATCATAAACAGGGTCCTTTGCTCAGGATTGAAATTATCGTCGGAGACAAGATAGATGAAATTCCCCCCCGCCGGTCCCTTGCGGACATCGATCCCCTCGAAATTATCGACCGTCAAGGGAGGGCGAAGCCGGGCAATGACCGTTCCGGCCAGCACCCCCCCGGGTTTGATGGTCGCGGCGGAAATCCGTTTCAGCCGC
>PTLK01000034.1 GCA_002938075.1 Alphaproteobacteria bacterium MarineAlpha3_Bin3 | reverse complement strand
GCCTTCGACCTGGCGTACCTGTGCACGTTGCCGGGTTTCGTGGTCATGGCGTCGGCCGACGAGGCGGAACTGATGCACATGGTAGCCACCGCGGTGACCATCGACGACCAGCCGTCGGCGATCCGCTATCCGCGCGGCGAAGGGGTCGGCGTTGAGCTGCCGTCCCGGGGCCAGGTGTTGGAGATCGGCAAGGGCCGGGTGCTCCGCGAAGGCTTGACGATAGCCATCCTCAGCCTCGGCGCGCGCCTGGGCGAAGCCTTGAAGGCGGCCGAGGAACTGGCGGCGATGGGGCTTTCCACCACCGTCGCCGATGCGCGCTTCGCCAAGCCGCTGGACGAAGACCTGATCCGCCGCCTGGCCACCGGGCACGAAGTCCTGTTGACCATAGAGGAAGGCTCGACCGGCGGTTTCGCCGCCCATGTGTTGCAGTTCCTGGCCAACGAGGGATTGCTGGAGAACGGCCTCAAGGTGCGGGTGATGACCATGCCGGATGAGTTCATCGACCACAACAAGCCAGACACCCAATATAAGATGGCCGGCCTGAAGGCGCTGCACATTGTCGTCAACGTGCTGATGGCGCTCGGCCTCGCCGACGAAGCCAATCCGGCGGTCCTACCCCAGCTCGCCTGATCCTCTGAATCCCCATTGGATTTCCCCGCTTAAGTCTGGCGCGGTATGCTGGCGTCATGGCCAAGACCGGTAAACAGCGCCTTGATCAGGTTCTCGTCGAGCGCCGGCTCGCCGACAGCCGTAGCCGCGCCCAGGCCCTGGTCATGGCCGGGCTGGTGTTTTCGCAAACAAAGCGTCTGGACAAACCCGGCCACCGGGTCGCGGCGGATATTCCACTGACCGTCAGGGGCCCCGATCACCCGTGGGCGTCGCGGGGCGGGATCAAACTCGCCCACGGGCTCGATCATTTCGGCATCGAGCCGGCGGCCAGGGTATGCCTGGATATCGGCGCCTCGAGCGGGGGCTTCACCGATGTCCTGCTTTGCGGCGGCGCGGCAAAGGTCTATGCCGTCGACGTCGGCCACGGGCAACTGGACTGGAAGCTGCGCCGGGACGAACGGGTGGTGGTGCTGGACAAGACCAATGCCCGCCACCTGGGGCCCGAACAGATCCCCGACGCGATCGATTTGATCGTCTGCGACGCCAGTTTCATCGGCCTTGAGGTGGTGCTGCCGGCGGTGCTGGTCCTGGCCGCCCCGGGTGCCTCACTGGTGGCATTGATCAAGCCGCAGTTCGAGGTCGGCAAAGGCAGGGTCGGCAAGGGCGGCATCGTCCGCGACACGGCCCAGCATGACGAGGTCTGCAAACGCATCGAAAGCTGGCTGGCGGCGCGGGACGGCTGGCGGGTGCTAGGATTGACCGCAAGCCCGATCACCGGCGCCGACGGCAACAAGGAATTTCTCATCGCGGCGAAGCGGGAAGGGAATTAGGTCGAAGCCGGACCCGTTTCAAACGGCAAACCGGCCTCGGCCCAAGCCGCCAGGCCGCCGGCCATGTTGTAGGCTTCGGTCAGGATGCCCTCGGCAACCACGTATCCGCCGATCTGTTCGGAGCGCTGGCCGTGGGCACAGACGAAGACGACCTTCTTGCCCGTATCGGTAGGGATGAGCGCCGGATCGAAGGACGACATGGGTACGTGAACGGCGCCGTCGAGGCGCGCCTTGGCCAATTCCTCGGCCTCGCGGACGTCGACCAGCAGGGCCTCGCCGTCGTCGAGCCACTGGTTCACGGTCTCGGGTGGGACTTCGGTAAATCCCGACATGTCAATTCCCCCTCGTCATTTTGGGTTTCGCTGGTAGATATAGGAACGGGTTATAAAATAGCACTATCTTTCTGCGAAGGGGCGATCGATGCCGACCGGGCGATCCACCGATCAATGGGGAAACGACGTCACCGCCGCCGGCGCCGACGCCGTCCGAGCGTTGGACAAGACCCTGATGTGCAACCTGGCCCTGGGCCGGGAAACCGGACCGCTGTTGAAGGACGCCCTGGCCGCCGACCCGGACATGGTCATGGCCCATAGCCTGAAGGGCTATTTCTTCCTGCTGATGGCTTCCGGGCCGCTCCGCGACCGGGTTCCGAAGGTGCTGGCGGCGGCGGAGGCGTGCCTGGAAGCGGCGACGGCCCGCGAAAAGACCCATGTGCGGGCGCTCAAACACTGGCTCGACGGCGACACGTCCGGGGCGGTCCGAGCGTGGGAGGAGATTTTGGCCGATCACCCCCGGGACGTGCTGGCGCTCAGGCTCGCCCATCACGCTTATTTCTATATGGGTGCCGCCGGCGGCATGCTGGCGTCGGTCGAAAGGGTCCTCGATGCCTGGGACGAAGGCTTTGCCGGATACGGCTTCGTCCTCGGCATGCGGGCCTTCGCCTTGGAGGAATCGGGCGATTACGCCGCCGCCGAGGAAGCCGGACGCCGGGCCGTCGACATCAACACCGATGACCCGTGGGCTGTCCATGCCGTTGCCCATGTGATGGAAATGCAGGACCGGCATGGGGAAGGGATCGAATGGATCACCGGGCTGCAACCCCATTGGCAGCAAGCCAACAACTTCCGCTATCACCTGTGGTGGCACCGGGCGCTGATGCACCTGGGCCGGGGCGAAGCGGACGAGGCCCTGCGGCTCTATGACGAGTCCATTTGGAACCCGGACTCAGACGAATACCTGGACCTGTGCAACGACGTGTCCCTGCTGCTCCGCCTCGAGCTCCTCGGCGTCGATATCGGCGACCGCTGGCGGGTGTTGGCGGAAAAGGCTGGTTCCCGCACCGAAGACCGCATCCTGACGTTTATCGATTGCCATGTCGTCGCCGCCCTGGCGGCCGCCGGGCAGGTTGATAAAGCCGAAAGGATGGTCGAGGAAATGGCGTCGGCGGGCGGCGTCTTCGCCGATGTCGGGGCAACCGTTTCGAAGGCCCTGATCGCCCACCGGGTGGGGAATTACCCGGCCGCGGCGCGGCTGCTCGGGGACGTCCGCGACACCATCGTCACCATCGGCGGCAGCCACGCGCAGCGGAATTTGTTTGAGCTGCTTTTCGAGGATGCCGGCGACCGGCGGGCGTAACCGCCCCTCAACCTATTCCCTAACCGCACTGGGCCCGGTGAAGGAGCAGGTGGTCGGCCAAGACACAGGCCATCATCGCCTCGCCGATGGGTACGGCACGGATGCCGACGCAGGGGTCGTGGCGGCCCTTGGTCGAGACCTCGGCGTCGTTGCCGTTGGTATCGACGGTCTTCCTCGGCGTCAGGATCGAACTGGTGGGCTTGACGGCGAAGCAGACGACGATGTCCTGGCCGGTGGAGATGCCGCCCAAAACGCCGCCGGCGTTGTTGGTCAGGAACGTCACCTCATCGCCGTCCATGCGCATCTCGTCGGCGTTTTCCTCGCCCGAGAGCCTTGCCGCCTCGAACCCGGCGCCGATCTCGACCCCCTTGACGGCGTTAATCCCCATCATCGCTCCGGCGAGGTCGGCGTCGAGCTTGGCATAGACCGGGGCGCCGAGGCCGACGGGGACGCCCGACGCCACCACCTCGATGACGGCGCCCAAGGACGACCCGGCCCTGCGGGTGTCGTCCAAAAGCTTCTCGAAGGTCTTGACGGAATCCGGATCGGGGGAAAAGAAGGGGTTGTTGTCGACTTCGGCCCAGTCCCAATTGTCGCGGTTAACGGCGGTATCGCCGATTTTGACCAGGGCGCCGCGGATGGTGACGCCGTTGCCGAGGATCTTGCGGGCGATGGCGCCGGCGGCGACCCGCATGGCGGTCTCGCGGGCCGACGAGCGCCCACCGCCGCGGTGATCGCGAATGCCGTATTTCTTGAAGTACGTGTAATCCGCGTGACCGGGGCGGAAGGTGTTCTTGATGTCGTCGTAATCCTTCGACCGGGCGTCTTCGTTTTCGACCACGAGGGCGATCGGCGCGCCGGTGGTGACGCCCTCGAAAACGCCGGAGATGATCTTCACCGTGTCCGATTCCTTGCGCTGGGTGGTGTATTTGCTTTGCCCGGGCCGGCGCTTGTCCACGAAAACCTGGATTTTGGCCTCGGTCAGCGGAATCCCCGGCGGCGTGCCGTCGACGACGCAGCCGATGGCGGGACCGTGGCTTTCGCCGAAGGTGGTGAACCGGAAAAGGTGTCCGAAGGTATTGAAGCTCATGACGGGGCGTACCTTAGCCGACCCGAGCTTGCAGTGCTAGGCGGGGCTAGACGACGGAAATGTCGGGCGCGTCGACGGCCTTCATGCCGACGATGTTGTAGCCGCAATCGACATGGTGGGTTTCGCCGGTGACACCGCTGGAAAGGTCGGACAAAAGGTACATCCCGGCGCCGCCGATGTCGTCGTGGGTGACGTTGCGGCGCAGCGGCGAATTGTACTCGTTCCACTTAAGGATATAGCGGAAATCCCCGATGCCCGACGCCGCCAGGGTCTTCATCGGCCCCGCCGAAATGGCGTTGACGCGGATATTTTCCTTGCCCAGGTCCTCGGCCAGGTAGCGAACGCTGGCTTCCAGCGCCGCCTTGGCGACGCCCATGACGTTGTAATGGGGCATCACCCGCTCGGCGCCGAAATAGGTCAGCGTCAACAGGCTGCCGCCGTCGGTCATCAGCGGCCGGGCCCGTTGGCACAGCGCCGTGAACGAATAACACGAGATGTTCATGGTCGAAGCGAAATTATCTGGCGTGGTGTCGATGTATTGGCCCTTCAGCTCGTCCTTGTCGGAAAAGGCGATGGCATGGACCAGGAAATCGAGCTGGCCCCAGCGCTCCTTGATAGCGGCGAACACCGCGTCCATGGAAGACGGTTCGGTGACATCGCAGGGAACAACGAAGTCCGAGCCCAGCGAATCGGCCAACGGATCGACGCGTTTTTTCAGCGCATCGCCCTGAAAGGAAAAAGCCAGTTCGGCGCCCTGATTGTGGACGGCCTTGGCGATGCCCCAGGCGATTGACCGTTCATTGGCGACCCCCATGACCAGGCCTTTTTTCCCAGCCATCAAGGTGCCGGGTTCGATTTTCGAATCCTCGTCCTTGGATTTTTGCTCAGGCATCAATTGCAGGAGGTCGTTCATAGGTCCCTCGTCGCTATTTTTTAATTCCGCCCCTCCGGGGTGTGGTTCGCAATCTACATAATAGCCGCCAAAAGGCCAAAGGCCTCCCGATCACGTTTCGTTGCAAATTGTAACGGCCCCGGTGCTGGATTGAGCGTCACCACCCGCCGCCTGGTTACTTGCCGCCGCTTTTTTTGACTGCGGTCCTGGGGCGCGCCTTAGTGCCGCGATCCGGTGACCATTCCTCCAGGAACCGGATCAGATCCTTATCCGGCTTGTTCGGCAAAACCACCCGCAGATGCACGAACTGATCCCCCCGGGACCCGGTTCCCTTGTCGCCAGATTTCAGTCCCTTGCCCTTGAGCCGGAGTTGGGTGCCGGTGTTGGAGCCCTTGGGCACGGTGACGTTGACCATGCCGTCGATGGTCGGCGCTTCGATCCTGCCGCCGAGGACGGCTTCGGAAAGGGTGACCGGCACATCGACGTGGATATCGTTCTTTTGGCGCCGGAACACCGGGTCGGGGTCGACCAGGACTTCGACATAGGCGTTACCGTCGGCGCCGCCGCCGAACCCGGCCATGCCCTGTCCCTTGAGGCGCAGGATCCGGCCGTCTTCGGTGCCTGGAGGGATAGTGACCTTGAGCCGTTTGCCGTTTGCCATGCCGATGTGACGGATGGCCCCCTTGGCGGCTTCCATGAAATCGACACGAAGATCGTATTCGATGTCGGGGCCGTTGATCTTGAGGCCCGCGATTTTGGAGCGTTTTTTCCCCGCCGGGCCGTTGGCGGAAGGCCTTTTCGCTTTTGCCTTCCTAGCTGTTTTCCGGGGGCGTGCGGGTTTTGATTTCGATGGCGACGGCGTCCGCCGGGTGCCGTCGCCGCTGATCTCGCCCCGGTCATAGCGCCGTCGACGGCCGGGGTCGGACAGCAGGTCATAGGCCGAGGACAATTCCTTGAATTCGTTCTCGGCCCAGGGATTGCTGGGATCGCTGTCGGGGTGGCACTCGCGGGCCAGCCGGCGGTAGGCCTTTTTCAACTCCTCGGCGCTGGCGCCGGGCGATACGTCAAGGATTTCATAAGGATCCTTCATCGCCCGGGACTATGGCACAGGGCCCAGGTCGCACCAAGACCGCACCAAGGCAGACTGGCTTGGCGGTTCGGGCTCCGATGGGCCTACTGGATGATCTGCCAGGTGCCGTCGGTGCGCCGGCAGGCGCGGCCGGAGCCGGTTTCTTGTTTGCCGTCGACGTAGATGGTGGTCTCGAAATCGCGGCAATTCTTGCCTTCCGCCGTGCGGTAGGTTCGGGTCGGTGTAATGGTGCCGGAATGTCCGGAATCCGGGTTCCGCCAGGCCTTGCTTTGGCCGATCTGGCTGTATTCCAAGCCGTCCTGGACGTTGCGCTGTTCATAAAGCCGGTCGGCCTTGTCCAGGGACTTGCCGATTTCGCTGCCGGCCCAGGCCCCGGCCAGGGCACCGACGGCGACGGCGGCCAATTTTCCCTTGCCGCTGCCGACTTGCGAACCGATAAGGGCGCCGAGACCGCCGCCGAGCAAGGTTCCGCCGGCCTGCTTGGGATTGTCCTGCAGGGTCTGGCAGGCGACCAGCGTCACGGCGAGAACGATGGCGGCGGTGGTTTTATAGACGCTTTTCATAACAGGCATTTTACTGACCTCTGATAAGCTGATGCTTGACAAAGCGGGTGGGCGAAACTTTCCTAGGCATTCACCCTTGCCCACTAATATGGCAAAAATTTAGGACTTTTTCGACTCATAAACGCGAAAACTTCCAAGCCGTCCCCGGTAAGGGTAGCGACGCTTCGTTAATAACCCATTGATGCAACATTTGGCTGTGATGACCGTCACCGAACCCCAAGACCCGATCGCCGAATTCAAGGGATGGCTGGCCGAGGCCGAGGCGCAAGAACCCATTAACCCCAACGCCGTGGCGCTGGCGACGGCAACCCCCGACGGCCGCCCGTCCGTGCGCATGGTGTTGCTGAAGGCGGTCGACGAAAACGGGTTCGTGTTTTACTCCAACACCGAAAGCCGCAAGGGCCAGGAACTGGCCGTCAACCCGCGGGCGTCGCTTTGTTTTTACTGGAAGTCCCTGGGCCGCCAGGTCCGCGTCGATGGGCCCGTCGAGCCGGTCAGCGACGAAGAGGCCGACGCCTATTTCCAATCCCGCGACCGGGCGGCCCGGATCGGCGCCTGGGCGTCGAAACAGTCCTGGCCCATGGAAGGGCGCTTCGAGCTGGAGAAAAAGGCCGCTGAGTTCACCGCCAAGTTCAACGTCGGCCCGGTGCCGCGGCCGGATTTCTGGTCCGGATACCGGATCCTTCCCGAAATGATCGAATTCTGGACCCAGCGAAAGTTCCGTTTGCATGACCGCTTGGTGTATCATCGTGCCGACGACGGTTGGACAACGGAGCGACTTTTCCCTTAAGCCCAGGCCCGCCATGCCCGACGCGACTACCGATTCAAACAAGCCAACGACGACGACCGGCGCCCGGATGGCGTCCGACCAGGCCAACAGCCTGATGCGCCTGGCGACCTATGCCTCGGTGACGGTGGCGGTTGTGCTGATCGTCACCAAGTTCGTGGCCTGGCTGATGACCGACGCCGTCAGCCTGCTGTCGACCCTGATCGATTCGTTTTTGGACGCCGGGGCTTCGCTGTTGAACTTGCTGGCCGTCCGCCAAGCGCTGGAACCCCCCGACAAGGAACACCGCTTCGGCCACGGCAAGGCCGAACCGCTGGCCGGGCTGGCGCAGGCGGCGTTTATTTGCGGGTCGGCGGTTTTCCTGGTCATCGAAGCCGGCGAAAGGCTGTTCAACCCCCGGACCATCGAAAACACCGCCATCGGCTATGCGGTTATGGTGTTGGCCATCGTCCTGACCCTGTTTCTGTTAGCGTTTCAGCGTTATGTGGTCGGCAAAACCGGCTCCATCGCCATTACCGCCGATTCCGCCCATTACCAGATGGACGTCCTGGTCAACGCCGGTGTCATCGTTTCCCTGTGGCTGGTCAGCGCCTTCGGCTGGACCCTGGCCGACCCTCTCATCGCCCTGATCATCGCCGGCTACATCTTTTGGGGCGCCCGGCGGATCGGGATTACCGCCTATCAAATGCTCATGGACCGGGAACTGGAGGATGACGAGCGCCAGAAGATCCTCGACATCGCGTTGTCTCACCCGGGGGTCAAAGGGCTTCACGACTTGCGTACCCGGTCATCCGGGAACCGGGTCTTCATCCAGATGCACCTGGAAATGGACGGCGACATGTCGCTGCTCGATGCCCATACGATTTCCGACGCCGTCGAAGCCAGCGTCCTCGAAGCCTTTGCCAACGCCGAGGTCCTGATCCACGAAGACCCCGAGGGCCTGGAAGAAGAAAAGGCGGTCTTTCATTGACCTCGGCGTCCGGCAATGGCGGCTCCCAACCCGGTTCCCAGCCCGGCTCTGAGGACGAAATCATCCGGTTGCTTTCCGACCCTGCGGTTTTCGGCCCCGTGGACAGGGTCGAAACCCATGTGTCGCTGGTGTTTTTGGGGCCCCGGCGCGTTTACAAGCTAAAACGCGCTGTTACCTTTCCCTATCTTGATTTTTCGATGCCCGAGAAGCGCCGCCTGGCATGCGAGGCCGAAATCCGGATCAACCGCCGCACCGCGCCGTCGATTTATCTGGGCGTGGTGGCAATAACCCGCCAAGCGAACGGAACCCTGGCCTTGGACGGCGACGGCGAGGCCGTCGACTGGGTGGTCGAAATGGAACGTTTCGACGAACACACGCTTTTCGACCGGCTGGCCCGGAAAGGCGGCCTCGACCGCGCGATGATGGAAGACCTGGCCGACGCCATCGCCGACTTTCACCACATGGCCGAGTCCCGCACCGATGGCGGCGGCGACGGCATCGCCATGATTATCGACAGCAACGCCGAATGCTTCGCCGGGGTCGAACAAGGCATCCTCGACCAGGCCGAGGCGGAAACCCTGACCGAGTTTTCGCTCCAAGCGCTAAAAGCCTTGGCGCCGGTGCTTGACCGCCGCCGCGATTCAGGCCGGGTCCGGCACTGTCACGGCGACCTGCATTTGCGCAATATTTGCATCGTCGAAGGCCGGCCGACCCTTTTCGACGCCATCGAATTCAACGATGCCTTCGCCACCATCGACGTCCTTTACGATCTAGCGTTCCTGCTCATGGACCTCGACCACCGGGGTCTCAGGCGGCTCGCCAATATCGTTTTCAACCGCTATCTGGACGTCACCGGCAATGGTACCGGGGAAGCCGGCGGCTTGCGGGTGATGGCGTTGTTTTTATCCATGCGCGCGGCCATCCGTTCGCACGTCGATGCGGCCCAGGCGCAGACCTTGTCGGACCGCGAAAAGGCCCGGGCCCGGGCCGAGGAATCAAACGATTACCTGAACATGGCGCTGAATTACCTGGCCCCGGAAGCGCCTCGCCTGATTGCCGTCGGCGGTCTTTCCGGCAGCGGCAAGTCCCGCATGGCCCGGGAATTGGCGCCGTTCCTGGGGGTGGCGCCGGGGGCCCGGGTGGTGCGCAGCGATTCCACCCGCAAGCGCCTGGCCGGTGTGCCGCTGACCCGGCGATTGGGCAACCAGGGCTATTTGGCCGAAATGACCGAACGCACATTCGAAGCCCTGTACGAAGAAGCGCTGGCCGCCCTGCGGGCCGGGCAGTCGGTACTCGCCGACGCCGTTTTCGCCAAACCTGAAAGCCGCCGCGCCATAGAGCGCGTCGCCGACAAGGCTGGCGTGCCGTTCACCGGCCTGTGGCTGGAAGCCCCGGCGGAAATCATGGCCCGGCGGGTGACCGAGCGCCAACGCAACGTTTCGGACGCCGACGCCAAGATTTTAGGGCAGCAATTGACCTATGACCTGGGCGAGATCGAATGGTTTCGCATCGACAGTTCGGGGCCACGGCAGGAAACCCTGAAAGCCGGGCTCGGCCTGATTGGCCTGGAAACGGGCGTTGCGTAGCGTAAACCGGCATAAACCCTTTATGTTTGCCTTATCTGCGGCCATGATAGGAGCACCAGGAAAGAGGACGGGAATGAGGGGGACATGACCATTCGGACCATACTCGTTCCCTTTGACGGATCGGAAGCGGCCAAACTGGTGATGGAATTGGGTCTCAGGTTCGGCAAGGACCACGGCGCCAACGTTCGGGTCCTCAATGTGCGGTCCGACCCCAAGGACACCATTCCGCTACTCGGCGAAGGCATGTCGGTGTCGATGATCGAGGACATGATCCAGGCGGCCGAGAAGGATGGCGGCGAGAGGGCGGTCAGGGGACGGAAAATGTTCGACGCCCTGGTCAAGGAGTTGTCCCTTAAGGTCAGCGACGAACCCCGAGCGTCGGGGGCCTCGGCGTCGTGGAGCGAGGAAGTCGGCCGCGAGGACGAAGTCACGGCCCGCCAGGGCAGGCTTGCCGATCTGATCGTCGTCGGCCGGCCGACGGCGACATCGGACGTTTCCACGACCCTGACCCTGAACGCGGCGCTTTTCAACACCGGACGCCCGGTGCTGGTGGTGCCTTTCGGCGGCGCCGCTTCTTTCGGCAAGCACGTCGCCATATCCTGGAACGGCAGCCCGCAATCGGCCCGCGCCGTCGCCTCGGCGTTGGGGCTGATCCAGGCCGCCGATAAGGTGACGGTGATGACCGTCGGCAGCGAACGCACGTCCGCCGCCCGGGCGCCGGAACTGGCGGAATACCTGGAATGGCATGGGATTTCTCCGGCCACCCGAACGTTCGATTCTGAAAGCCGGCATCCCGTCGGCGCGCCATTGCTCAAGGAATGCGCCGACGCCGGCATCGATTTACTGGTCATGGGGGCCTATACCCACAGCCGCATGCGTCAATTGATCCTCGGCGGCGTCACCCGCCACGTCTTGGAAGAAGCCGCCATTCCCCTGTTCATGGCCCATTGAACCGAAACCTTTCCGGCCATGGTTCACAGGAAAATCATCGATCCGGTGCTGAAGAATCTTGGCCCAAGCCGGGCCGATTATTTCAACCGCCTCGTCGACAGGGTCGAGCGCGACCCGCGCACCGAAACCGTGCCCAACCTGGTCTATCTGGTGCTCAGGGAAACGATCCCGTACCTGCCCGCCGATCTGCCGCAGGAAGAACTGGCCGACCGGTTGTTGGACTTTGTCATCGGCAGTCAGGGGTGGCTCAACCGGGTCATCCATGACCGCCGGTTTATAGAAGACCCCGGCCGGCTGGCCGAGGTGACCAAGGAATTTGTCCTTCAGGTGCTGGCATTGGCCATGGACCAACACCAGGTCAACAAAATCCAGGCCGCCAAGGTGCGCCAAGCGAAGACCTACCGGTTTTCGTACCCCGAAGGCGACGAAGACGACTTTCCCTACCGGGACGACGAATAAGCGTATAGTGGATTTTATCCACTAGAGAACAAATCCGGCTGGCCGGCCGGGGGTGGGGTTTCCTCTTCGGCCCGCAGCGGTTGGGCCTCATAGGGAACCAGCAAACCAGAGACTTTATCGAAAGGGGTGCCGCGGTCGATCCACAGGGGCTCGGCTCGGCGCTCCAGGATCACCGGCATGCGGTCGTGGATGTGGGCGATATCGGCGGCCGGCGGGCAGGTGATGATGGTGAAGCGCTCGCCGTCGGTCAGCCCGGCGAAGGCGAAGACGCCCCTGCTTTTCGTTCCGATGCGGTTCTTGCGGAGGGCGGGACCGTCCTTGCGCCACTCGAAATAGGTCGTTACCGGAACCAGGCATCGGTTCTCCAGTAGCGGCAGGAAGGTCTTTTTCTCCCTTAATGTTTCGGCACGGGCGTTAATCAGCGGCTTGGCGTTCCATTCGACGGCCAGACCCCAACCCGACAGACGCGGTTTTGCCCCGCCTTCGATGATCAGCGCCATATCAGTGGGCCTGATCTCGGGCGCGCCCGGCACCGGCGGCGGGTCCGCCAACCCGAAACGTTCGGCGAGGTCGCCCGGCTGAGCGTCGATTTCAAAACGCGAACACATGGACGCAGTTTACACCATCGGGGTTAGTGGCCTGTATCACCTAAATTGTACCTCTACGACGGCGCTGCGAGGTTTCCGGCTAGGAGCGCGTTGCGCCTGCCTGCGCGAAGCCGGAGCTTCGCTTCGGCGAAGGCAGGCCGTGGTGCCAACACACCACAAACGGCGCGCGACGACGTCCGGAAGCCTCGCAACATCGCCCTTTCGGATCGCTTTTCCCGTCCCCTCGGGGCGTCGGAAGGGCTTGCCGATGGGCAGGCATCGCCCGCGCTCTCCCTCCTGCCGAGGAAACGGGAAAAGCGATCGTATGAGTGCAATATAGATAATACAGGCCACAGGGGGTTTACCGAATATCGCCTATGGGGGGTGAATAATGATAGCATTCCCTTGGCCGATTTCCTTGGCTGCGCCGATCTTTCCTGGCGGCTTAATATGGTGCACCCTCACCGACGCAAGTATGCAAAAACCGCAACCATCATTCGATCCCGGACATCAGCCATGAACCTCCATCAAATGCTCCTGGCGCGGGCCGAGGAAAACCTGCTGATCCGCGTCGCCCTGATCGGCGCCGGAAAGTTCGGCTCCATGTTCCTGGCCCAGGCGCTGCATACCCCGGGGTTGCATGTTCTCGGCGTCGCCGACCTGTCCGTCGACCGGGCGCGGGCCGCCCTGCTGGCCACCGGCTGGCCGAAG
>PTLK01000033.1 GCA_002938075.1 Alphaproteobacteria bacterium MarineAlpha3_Bin3 | reverse complement strand
ATGGCGACGGCGACCTCCTGGATCAAATCCCCGGCCTCGGGGCCGATGATGTGGCAGCCGAGCACCGCGTCGGTCGTGGCGTCGGCGAGGATCTTGACGAAGCCGTCGGCGTCGGCGTTGCAGCGGGCCCGGGAATTGGCGGTGAACGGGAACTTGCCGACCCGGTAGTCGACGCCGGCTTCCTTCAGTTGCTCTTCGGTCTTGCCGAGGTTCGCTACCTCGGGCCAAGTGTAGACGACGCCGGGGATGGCGTCGTAGTCGATGTGCCCCGACTGGCCGGCTATGATCTCGACCGCCACCACGCCTTCGTCCTCGGCCTTGTGCGCCAGCATGGCGCCGCCGATGACGTCGCCGATGGCGAAGATGCCCTCGACGTTGGTCTGAAAGTCCTCGTCGACCTTGATGAAGCCGTGGTCGTCCATTTCGACGCCTGCCTTGTCGAGCCCCAGGCCCTCGATGTAGGGCCGCCGCCCGATGGCGACCAGCACCACGTCGGCCTTCAGCGCTTCCTTCTTTCCACCAGAAACGGGCTCGATGCTTAAGGTTGCCCCGGCCTTCGACGCCTTGGCGGCGGTGACCTTGGACGACAGTTTGAATTCCATGCCCTGCTTGGCGAGGATGCGCTGCATCTGCTTGGACACCTCGCCGTCCATGCCGGACAGGATGTGGTCGAGGAATTCGACCACCGTCACCTTGGCGCCCAGCCGCCCCCACACCGAGCCCAGTTCCAGCCCGATGACCCCGGCGCCGACGACGACCAGGGTCTGCGGTACTTTCTTGAGTTCAAGCGCGCCGGTGGAACTGACGATCCGCTTCTCGTCGATCGTGACCCCGGCAAGCGGCGTCACGTCCGACCCGGTGGCGATGATGGTGTTTTCGGTCTTGAGAACCTTTTTCTTGCCCCCTTTCTTGGCCGGCTTGACGGCGACCTCGCCGGGGGCGGCAATCTTTCCTTCGCCGACAACGTAATCGATCTTGTTCTTCTTGATCAGGAACTCGATGCCCTGGGTCAGCTCCTGGACCACCTTGTCCTTGCGCCCCATCATCGTCTTGAGGTCGAGGGTCAGCCCGGTGGTCTTGATGCCGTGGTGGGCGAACTCGTGGTTTGCTACCTCGAAATGGTGCGACGACTGCAACAGTGCCTTCGACGGGATGCAGCCGACGTTGAGGCACGTGCCGCCCAAGGTGCCATACTTTTCGACGATGGCCGTCTTCAGGCCCAGTTGCGCGGCGCGGATGGCAGCGACGTAGCCGCCGGGGCCGCCGCCGATAACGACGAGATCGTATACGTCACTCATGATGCCGGTCCTTTCCTCAGAGCGTGAAGGGCGCTAAACGTCGACCAGGATGCGTTGTGGGTCCTCGATGCATTCCTTCATCCGCACCAGGAAGGACACCGCCTCGCGGCCGTCGACGATGCGGTGGTCGTAGCTCAGCGCCAGGTACATCATCGGTCGGATGACGACCTCGTCGCCGATGGCGACCGGGCGTTTGTCGATCTTGTGCATGCCCAGGACCGCCGACTGCGGCACGTTCAGGATCGGCATCGAATTCAACGACCCGAAGACGCCGCCGTTGGAGATGGTGAACGTGCCACCCGACATCTCGTCGATGCCGAGCTTGCCGTCCCGGGCCCGGAGGCCGAAGCCCCGGATCGTGCCTTCGATATCGGCGAAGCTCATCTTGTCGGCGTCGCGCAGCACAGGCACCACCAGGCCCTTGGACGAGCCGACGGCGACGCCGATGTTGTAGTAGTTCTTGTAGATGATCTCGTCGCCGTAGATTTCGCCGTTGACCGCCGGCCATTCCTTCAACCCGATGCAGGCGGCGCGGACGAAAAACGACATGAAGCCGAGCCGGGTGTCATGCTTCTTCTCGAAGGCGTCCTTGTAGGTGGCGCGCAAATCCATCACCGCGCCCATGTCGACCTCGTTCCAGGTCGTCAGCATGGCGGCGGTGTTCTGGGCCTCCTTCAAACGAGCGGTGATGATCTTGCGCAGCTTGGTCATCTTAACCCGTTCCTCGCGCGGGTCTTCGGGACGCGGTGGCAAGGGACCGGCCGGTGCGGCGGCGGGCGCGCCCCTGGGAGCAGCAGCAGGCGCGGCGGCGGCCCCGCCCTTGGCGATGAAGTCCTGAACGTCACCCTTGGTCAGGCGGCCGCCCTTGCCGGTCGCCGGGATCACCGAAGCGTCAAGATTGCTGTCATCGACCAGCTTGCGCACCGCCGGCGACAAGGGCTTGGTGGCCGGCGCAGCGGCGGCCGTGGCCGGGGCGGGAGCGGGAGCCGGAGCCGGTTCGGGGGCCGGAGTTGGCGCCGGCGCGGCCTCTTCCTTGGCTTCTTCTTTGGCTTCGGGGGCGGGGGCCTCTTCAATGGCGGCGGCACCTTCGTCGATGACCCCCAGCAAAGCGTCGACCAGGACTTCCGCGCCTTCGGCCGCCGAGATGGTTTTCAGGGCGCCGGCGACCGGCGAGTTGACCTCGACCGTGACCTTGTCCGTCTCCAGTTCGACCAGGGCCTCGTCGACGGCAACGGCGTCGCCGGCGGCCTTGAACCACTTGGCGACGGTCGCTTCGGTCACCGATTCGCCTAGCGTGGGAACCTTGATTTCAACAGCCATGTTTTACCCTCAATCTCTTATGTTTTCCGCAACTGACGTCTACTGAATTTGTCTCTGTCCGGGCCTCCGGCCCGTCCTCGCCTCTTAATATTTTTTTCTTTTTTGGCTTTAGCCGTCTTTTTTTTCGGCGCCTTGTTGATGGTCAGGGCCTTGTCGACCAGTTTTTCCTGGCGCACGAGATGCCGTTTCATGGTCCCCGCCGCCGGCGCCGCTGCCGCCGCCCGCCCGGCATAGGCCGGCCGGGTCACGGGGGCGCCGATTTCAATGAGCGTCTCTTCCAGGGGCTCGAAAATGAAGCTCCACGATCCCATGTTGCGCGGTTCTTCCTGGCACCAGACGATTTCCTCGACGTTCTTGAAGCGGCTCATTTCCTCGCTCAACGCCTTCTTCGGGAACGGGAACAACTGTTCGACCCGAAGAATGTAGACGTCTTTCTGCTTGCGCTTCTCGCGTTCCTCCAAGAGGTCGAAATAGACTTTGCCGGAGCACAGCACCAATTTCCTGATCTTGTCGTCGGCCAGCACATCGCCGTCGTCCCAAAGCACCCGGTGAAAGGTGGTGCCCTCGGCCATGTCCTTGAGCTCGGAGACGCAGCCCTTGTGGCGAAGCAACGACTTCGGCGTCATCAACACCAGGGGCTTGCGGAAATCGCGGCGCATCTGGCGGCGCAGGACGTGGAAATAGTTGGACGGCGTGGTGCAGTTGCAGACCTGCATGTTGTCTTCGGCGCAGAGCTGCAGGTAGCGTTCAAGCCGCGCCGACGAGTGTTCCGGCCCCTGGCCTTCGAAGCCGTGCGGCAGCAGCATCACCAGGCCCGACATGCGCAGCCATTTGTGCTCGCCCGACGAAACGAACTGGTCGATCACCACCTGGGCGCCGTTGGCGAAGTCGCCGAATTGGGCCTCCCACAGGATCAGCATCTGCGGTTCGGACAGGCTGTAGCCGTACTCAAAACCGAGCACCCCGGCCTCGGAAAGCGGGCTGTCCAGGACCTCGAACGGCGATTGCCCGAAGCGCAGGTTGGAAAGCGGGATATAGCGTTCGTCGTTGGTTTGATCGACGAGCACCGAGTGGCGCTGTGAAAACGTGCCGCGGCCGGAATCCTGTCCGGACAGGCGTACCGGGTGGCCTTCGAGCAGCAGCGACCCGAAGGCCAGCGCCTCGGCCGTCGTCCAGTCGATGCCTTTCCCGGAATCGATCATCTTGCGCTTGGCTTCGAGCTGACGGACGATTTTCCGATTGAGATTGAAGTTATCGGGAACGCGGGTCAGCGCCTGGCCGATCTCTTTCAGGCGCTCCATGGAAACGCCGGTTTCGCCGCGCCGGGCGTCGCCGGACGCCACCGACAGCTTCTCCCAGGCGCCGTCCAGCCAGTCCGCCTTGTTGGCCTTGTAGCTGGCCGCCGCCTCGAAGGCCTCGTCCAGTTCCTTTTTGATATCTGCTTTCGCCTGTTCCAGGTCCTCTTGGGTAAGGACGCCTTCGGCGACCAGCTTGTTGGCGTAGATTTCGCAGGTCGTCGGGTGTTCGGCGATCTTCTTGTACATGGTCGGCTGGGTGAACATCGGCTCGTCGCCTTCGTTGTGACCGTGGCGGCGGTAGCAGATCATGTCGATGACCACGTCCTTCTTGAATTTCTGGCGATATTCGGTGGCCATGCGGGCGCAATGGACGACCGCCTCCGGGTCGTCGGCGTTGACGTGGAAAATGGGCGCGGAGACGATCTTGGCGACGTCGGTGCAATAGGTCGACGAGCGCGAATATTTGGGCGCCGTGGTGAAGCCGATCTGGTTGTTGATGACGATGTGAACGGTGCCGCCGGTCCGATAGCCGATCAGGTTCGACAAATCGAAGGCCTCCGGCACTAGGCCCTGGCCGGAAAAGGCGGCGTCGCCGTGCAGCAGCAGCGCCATCACTTGTTCCCTTTCGGCGTCGTTGCGTTGCTGTTGCTTGCCGCGCACCTTGCCGAGGCAGACGGTGTTGACGACCTCAAGGTGCGACGGGTTGGCGGTCAGCGACAGGTGCACGGTGCGGTTGTCGAACACCCGGTCCGCCGACGTGCCCAGGTGGTATTTGACGTCGCCCGATCCCAAAACGTCGTCGGGATGGAGGGTGCCGCCCTGGAACTCGGAAAAGATGGCCTGGAAAGGCTTGGCCATGACGTTGGCGAGAACGTTCAAACGCCCCCGATGGGACATGCCGAGGACGATTTCCTCGATCCCCAGTTGGCTGCCGCGCTTGAAGATCTGCTCCATGGCCGGGACCAGGCTTTCGCCGCCGTCGAGCCCGAAACGCTTGGTACCTGTGAATTTCTTGTCCAGGTACTGCTCGAAACCCTCGGTTTCGAGCAGCCGGTCGAGGATGGCGCGCTTGCCCCGGGCGGTGAAAAGGGACTGGTTGTGGATGGATTCCATGCGCTCCTGGAGCCACGCCTTCTCGCCCGGGTCCTGGATGTGCATGAATTCGATGCCGATGTGGCCGCAATAGGTCTGATGCAGGATCGACATGATCTCTCGGATCGTCGCCGTTTCCAGCCCCAGCAGGTAGTTGATGTAGATAACCCGGTCCATATCCCGATCCTGGAAGCCATAGGTGGTGGGGTTGAGCTCGGGATGGTCCTGGCGTTCTTCCAGCTCCAGGGGGTCGAGCTTAGCCAGCAGATGGCCGCGCACCCGGTAGGACCGGATCAGCATCAGGGCGCGGATCGAATCCAGCGTCGCCTCGCGGACCCCGCCGGCGCCCATGCGCGGCACCGCCTGGGGGGCCGCTTCGGCCGCCTCTTCGCCGGATGTTTGTCCCGACAGCAGGGCCAGATTGTCGCGGCCGGCGATGTGGGCGTCCGACGGTGCCCACGAAGCGCCCTTCTTTTCCTGCATGAGGTCGCGGGCTTCGTCGGCGAGGCCGGAAAAGAACGCCTGCCAATTGGGATCGACCGAACTCGGATCGTCCAAAAAGCGTTCGTACATCTCGGCGATGTAAATCTGATTGCCGGTATAAAGGAATTCGTTGGGGTCGAGTTCTGTCATGGTGTCTCGGCGCGCCCCGGAGGCGCGTCCTCCCTCGTTCAATCGGTCTGGGGTGCGTTCAAACGATAGATATTCATCCTATTAAGGCTTTGGTCATGGTGGTGCCGATGGTGGCGGGGCTGTCGGCGACATGGATGCCGGCGCTTTTCAAGGCCTCGATCTTGTCCTGGGCGCCGCCCTTGCCGCCGGAAATGATTGCCCCCGCGTGGCCCATACGCCGCCCTGGCGGCGCCGTCAGCCCGGCGATGAAACCGACGGTCGGCTTCTTGACCTTGGACGACTTGATGAGTTCAGCCGCGTCTTCTTCCGCAGATCCGCCGATCTCGCCGATCATGACGATGGCCTCCGTCTCGTCGTCACCTAAGAACATCTCGATGCAATCCACGAAGTTGGTGCCGTTGACCGGATCGCCGCCGATGCCGATGCAGGTGCTCTGTCCCAGGCACTCGGCCGTGGTTTGGCCCACCGCCTCGTAGGTCAGCGTGCCGGAGCGCGACACGATGCCGACCTTGCCGCGCTTGTGGATATGGCCGGGCATGATGCCGATTTTGCATTTGTCCGGCGTGATGATGCCGGGGCAGTTGGGGCCGATCAGGCGCGAGCCGGAACCGATGAGCGCACGCTTGACCTTGACCATGTCGAGAACCGGGATTCCTTCGGTGATGCAGACGATCAGCGGCAGTTCGGCGTCGATGGCCTCCAGGATGGCGTCGCTGGCGAACGGCGGTGGAACGTAGATCACCGACGCATTGGCGCCGGTTTTTTCGACCGCCTCGGCGACGGTGTCGAAGACCGGCAGGTCCAGGTGCTTGGCGCCGCCCTTGCCCGGCGTCACCCCGCCGACCATGTTGGTGCCGTAGTCGATAGCCTGTTCGGAATGGAACGTGCCCTGGGCGCCGGTGAAGCCCTGGCAGATGACCTTGGTGTCGGCATTGATGAGAACAGCCATCACTGGGCCTCTTTCACGGCCTTGACCACCTTCCTGGCGGCGTCGCCCAGGTCATCGGCGGAAATGATCGGCAGGCCTGAATCGGCCAGGATTTGTATGCCCTTTTCGACGTTGGTGCCCTCCAGCCGTACCACCAGGGGGACGCTGAGGCTGACTTCCTTGGCCGCCGACACCACGCCTTCGGCGATCACGTCGCAGCGCATGATGCCGCCGAAGATGTTGACCAGGATGCCTTCGACGTTGTCGTCGGAAAGGATGATCTTGAACGCTTCGGTCACGCGCTCCGCGGTCGCGCCGCCGCCGACGTCGAGAAAGTTGGCCGGTGCGCTGCCGCAAAGCTTGATGATGTCCATGGTCGACATGGCCAGCCCGGCGCCGTTGACCATGCAGCCAATGGAACCGTCGAGCTTGATGTAGTTGAGCTCGTGCTTGGCGGCTTCCAATTCGGCCGGGTCTTCCTCGTCCTCGTCGCGGAGCTCGGAAATTTTTTTATGGCGGTAAAGGGCGTTGTCGTCGAAGTTCATCTTGGCGTCCAGCGCCATGATCCCGCCGTCGCCGGTGACCACCAGCGGATTGATCTCGACGATGGAGGCGTCCAGTTCGATGAAGACGTTGTACATGGCGAGCATGAACTTGACCGCCGAGCCGACCTGCTTGCCTTCGAGCTCGAGCCCGAAGGCCAGCTTGCGGGCGTGATAGGGCAGCATCCCGGTGGCCGGGTCGATGGAGACTTTGAGGATCTTTTCCGGGGTCCTGGCCGCGACTTCCTCGATCTCCATGCCGCCCTCGGCGGACGCCATCATGGTCAGGCGCGAGGTTTCCCGGTCGAGCAGCATGCCGAGGTAAAGCTCGCGGGCGATGTCGCAGCCTTCCTCGATATAGACTCTTTTCACCTCCTTGCCGGCCGGCCCGGTCTGCTTGGTGACCAGCACTTGACCGAGCATTTCGCGGACGCTCTCGCGGACTTCCTCGACCGACTTGACGATGCGCACGCCGCCCTTGCCGTCGGGGTTGTTCTTGAACCTTCCGGCGCCGCGGCCGCCGGCGTGGATCTGCGATTTGACGACGTAAATCGGCCCGCCCAGCTCCTGGGCCTGGGTCGCGGCCTCTTCGACCGTAAAGGCGACACCGCCACGGGGCACGGCGACCCCGTACTCGCGAAGCAACTGCTTCGCCTGATATTCGTGAATGTTCATGGAGCCCTTATTACCCTTCGCCCATGTCCTTAAGTCTTGGCGATGTTCCCTGAATGGATTAACGCGTTCGCCGTTTCGACGCGATTTTTTTCTTGGCCGCCCGTCTGGTCGCGGGTTTCTTCTTGGCGGCTGTCTTCTTCGCCGCTTTCTTCACCGCCTTCTTTTTCGCCGGCCTTTTGGCGGCTGCTTTTTTTACGGCACGCTTTTTCGCCGCCGCCTTCCTGACGGTGCGTTTTTTCGCCGTCGCTTTCCTTGTCTTGGCCTTGGCTTTGGCTTTCTTGGCCTTGCCCATCATTCTTAGCGTCAACCGGACCAGGCCCCGTACGGCGCGGACGGATTGAGTGAACATCGCCCTTTCGTCGGGGGTGAGCTTGATCTCGACCACCCTTTCGACGCCGCGCGCGCCGATGATGCAGGGCACGCCGACGTAGAGGCCATTGATCCCGTATTCGCCGCGCAAATAGGCGGCGCAGGGAAGCACCCGGCGCTTGTCCTTCAAATAGGCTTCGGCCATCTGAATGGCGGAACTGGCGGGCGCATAGAAGGCCGAGCCGGTTTTCAACAGCGCCACGATCTCGCCGCCGCCCATGCGGGTGCGCTGAACGATGGCGTCGAGGCGTTTGCTCGTCGTCCAGCGCATGCGCACCAGGTCGGGAAGCGGAATACCGGCAACGGTGGAATAGCGGACCAGGGGCACCATGGTGTCGCCGTGGCCGCCAAGCACGAAGGCGGTGACGTCCTCGACCGAAACCTTGAATTCCTCGGCCAGGAAATAGCGGAAGCGGGCCGAATCCAAAACACCCGCCATGCCGACGACGCGGTTGTGCGGAAGCCCGCAGGCGTCGCGGAGCACCATGACCATGGCGTCCAAGGGGTTGGTGATGCAGATGACGAAGGCGCCGGGGCAGTTGGCCTTGATCCCGGCGCCGACCGACTGCATGATCTGGGTGTTGATGCCGATCAGGTCGTCGCGGCTCATGCCCGGCCGGCGGGCGACGCCGGCGGTGACGATAACCACGTCGGCGCCCTTGATGGCGCCATAGCCCCTCGACCCCCGGATGCGGGCGTCAAACCCTTCGATCGGGGAAGATTCGGCGATATCGAGCGATTTGCCTTGCGGAATGCCGGTGATGATATCGAACAGCACGACATCACCCAGTTCCTTCAATCCGGCTAAATGGGCCAGTGTGCCGCCGATGTTACCGGCGCCAATAAGCGCGATCTTGTTTCGGGCCATGAATCCTATCCCCGGTTTAAATGCGTCTTGAAAATGGCGGTTATTAGCGCCGATCCGCCTTATATGCCTTTTGTCGTACCCGGTTTCGGAGTCGGGGGCAAGGGGAAGGGACATTTATTAGGCTTTTTTAGGACCGAACGGTCCAAAATAATGACGGACCCGGGTAACATAAAATGGCATTGTTCTTTTAATCCCCGGCCAAATCGAGGCCGATATCGACGGCCGGGGCCGATTGGGTGATGGCGCCGACGGAAATGAAATCGACGCCGGTGGCGGCGATGCCGGCGATGTTTTCAAGGGTGACGCCGCCCGAAGCCTCCAGCGGCACCCGGCCGCCGGTAACGGCGACGGCCTCACGTAGCGTCTCCGGCGCCATGTTGTCCAGCAACAACCGGTCGGCGCCTGCATCGAGGGCTTCCTTGACCTGTTCGATGGTGTCGCATTCGACCTCGATATCCTTCAGCCCGGCCGCCTTGGCCCGGCGGGTGGCCTCGCTGGCGCCGCCGGCGACGGCGATGTGGTTGTCCTTGATCAGCACCCCGTCGTCGAGCGCTAAGCGGTGGTTGGCGGCACCACCAAGCGCAGTGGCGTATTTGCTTAACGCCCGGAGGCCCGGCAGGGTCTTGCGGGTATCCAACAGCACCGCGCCGGTGCCTTCGATCCGGTCCACATAGGCGCCGGTCAGGGTGGCGATCCCCGACAGGGTCTGCAGGATGTTCAGCGCCGTCCGTTCCGCCGACAGCAGTCCCGCCGCCGGGCCTTCGAGGCGGGCGATGACGGCTCCCGCCCGGAGACGGTCTCCGTCCCCGGCTTCGAGCGTGATCTCGGCCGAGGCGGCGAGGCGCTTGAACACCTCGATCGCCACCGGCAGCCCGGCCAGGACGATATCCTGGCGCGTCGCCATCACCAGCTTCAATCGGGTGTCGGCGGGAATGACGGCTTCGGTGGTGATGTCGCCCTTGCCTAAGTCTTCGGCCAAGGCCGCGTCCACCGCGACCTTGACGTCGGCGGGATCGGGCTGGGGTGTCGACAAGGGTTTATTCCGCCGCTTGCGGCACCGAGCGCGCCGGCGGCGACATCTCCAGCATTTTCTCCAGCGGCTTGAGGGCGCGCAGCCGCAGGTCTTCGGATATCTCGATCCGGGGCGCGCCGTTGACCATCGCCAGGTACATCTTCTCCAGGGTGTTCAACTCCATGAACGGGCAATCGGCGCAATTGCAGCTTCCATCCGACCCTGGCGCGGCGATGAAGGTTTTCTCCGGCGCCGCCTTTTCCATCTGATGGATGATGTGGCGTTCGGTGGCGATGATGAATTCGCGTTCCGGCGCGGCGAGGACGAAGTCCAGGATCGAACGGGTGGAGCCGACGTGATCGGCATGATCGAGGATGCCCTGGTGGCATTCCGGGTGCGCCGCAATGAGCGCGTCGGGATGGCGGGTCTTGAGCTTCACCAGCTCGCGGGCGGAAAACCGGTCATGGACGATGCAGGTGCCGTCCCACAGGACCATCTCGCGGCCGGTCTTACGGGCCAGATAGGCGCCCAGGTGCTTGTCGGGCGCGAACAGGATCGGCTGGTGCTCGGGCAACCGGATGATGATGTATTCGGCGTTCGACGAGGTGACGATGATGCCGGAAAGCGCCTTCACCTCGGCCGAACAATTGATGTAGGTGAGGGCGATGTGGTCCGGATGGGCAGCGCGGCAACGGGCAAAATCGTCGGGCAGGCAGGTTTCCTCCAGCGAAAAGACGATCATATCGGCGTCCGTGGCCGCCGCCCGGCGCGACAGATCGAGGGAATCGTCGACGAAATCGGCCAGATCCTGAATCTCCCCGTCCTGGTAGTAATGGGCCAGGATGATGGCGTTCTTCTGGCGCTTGAGGCGCTCGATCTCGGCCCACGGGTCCAGGGACGGATCAAGGTCCGTTTCCCTCAACGCCTGGGCGTCCGGGAGGCTGATGGTTCCGATCAAGGCATTTTTCCTGGCGAACCGGGAAAGAGAAATATTTCGCCTACAGGCAAAAAAATCTGTTTCATCAGATTAAGGGATATATATGGCCGAAAATCGCGTTCCGCAAAGTTCTAGCGCTGAACACTGCTAACAGGTGCGCCTCTCGGGGTCAACCGGCATGGGGCTGGGCCATGTATTCCACGGACCGCATTTCCATCAACCTGGAAACCGTGCGCTCGAATTCAAACGCGCCGTCGCCTTCCTCATAGAGCGCCTCGGCCGGCGCGTCGGCCGAGCAGATCAGGTTGACCTTGGCCTCGTAAAGGGCGTCAATCAGGGTCACGAACCGCTTCGCCTCGTTCCGTTTTTCCGGTCCCAGTTTGGGAATCCCCCGCAACACAAGGGTGTGGAAGTTTTCGGCGATAACAAGGTAATCTGCGGGGCCGAGGGGTTTTTCGCAAAGGTCGCCGAACCCCGCCATGGCGACGCCTTCGGCGACTTTCGGAATTTCGATTTCGCGGCCCTGGACACGAAGCGTCACCGGACGCGGATGGCCGCCGATGCTGAGCTCGTGGAAGTCCTTTTCCAGCTTGTCGTCGGCTTCCTTATCGGCGGGGGTCAGGTAGACCTCCATCGTCTTCAGCCGATCGAGGCGGTAATCGATTCCGGCGTCCAGTTCCAGGACTTCCAGCTTGTCCTCCATCAGGTCGATGAAGGGCAGGAAGGTATCGCGTTGCAGGCCGTCCTTGTAAAGGTCCCGGGGCGGCCGGTTCGACGTCGCCACGACCACCACGCCTTGGTCGAACAGGGTCTCGAAAAGACGGCCCAGGATCATCGCGTCGGCGATATCGGTGACGTGGAATTCGTCGAAACATAGAAGCCACGCCTGGTCGGTAATGACCCGGGCCAGCGCCACCAGGGGGTCGGCGGATTCGGACGCTTGACCCACCTTCACCGCCTCGCGGAAGCTGTGAATCCGTTTGTGGACTTCCTGCATGAAGGTGTGAAAGTGAACGCGCTTGCGGTCGTCGATGGCGGCGGTGTCGAAAAACATGTCCATCAGCATGGATTTCCCACGCCCCACACCGCCCCACAGATAAAGACCCTGGGGCGGCGGCACCTTGTTGCGGCCGAGGCTGAGACGCTTCATCCAACCCTTTTTGCCCATCTGCGGCGTGTAGGCGCAGAGGTCCTCGTGCAGGCCTTGCAATTTCTCCATGGCCAGGGCCTGGGACGGGTCGGGCCGGATCTCGCCGGCTTCGAGCAACGCTCTATAGGCGAGGATCGGATCGGCAGCGGATTCGGCGTCCATGGGGGGACCCCTCATCCCGCGGCCGCCCGGACAATGCCGGTCCGGGGTCCGAGGGTGGCTTCCATCTCACGGCGGAGTGTTAGGGCGACGGACGCATTCTCGTCGGGGGTGTCGACGTCCGACCATTTCAACACCGCGCTTTCGTCGACCGGGTTCTTGAGGATCAATCCATGGGCCAGCCCGATGGGGACGGCGCCGTAGCTCAACGAATCGCCGGCCACCATCAGCCGCCCCCAGACCGTATATCCGCCTTCGCCGTCCACGACCTCGCCCTTGGCCAGGTGGCGCTTGGCGCAGGCCACCACGTCGGCGCGGAATCCGGTCGGCGTGCCGGTCGGCAGTCCGTGCAAGGCGGCGGTAGCGACGCTGATCCCCAGTTCCAGACCGATCAAGTGGTAAGGCCGCCACAACGCCGAATATTTGCCGCTCGCATCCGTCGTCAGGCCGTAATCGGCAAAACACCTCTCGACATATTCGCTGGGCGCCTCGAAGGTCACGTAAACGCCCCAGCGGAGGTCGTTTTCCAGGTCT
>PTLK01000032.1 GCA_002938075.1 Alphaproteobacteria bacterium MarineAlpha3_Bin3 | reverse complement strand
CTGGCGGCGGTTGTCGCGCTTTCCCTCCCTGCCCATGAGACCCTGGCCGCCCAGCCGACCTTCAGCCAAAATGAAATCCTGCAAGCGGCGGAAAATTTCTTCGGCGTCACCACCAAGGGCCTGGCCGAGGTCATCCAGAAAGTCTTCGACGATCTGGGCGACCCCAATGCCTTTATCACCGGCGAGGAGATCTCCGGCGCCTTCATCGTCGGGCTGCGCTACGGCAGGGGCGAATTGAACCTGAAGGGCAAGCCGGCCCGGGAGATTTTCTGGCAAGGGCCGTCCATCGGCTTCGATTTCGGCGGCAACGCGTCGAAGGCTTTCGTTCTGATCTACAACCTGCCCATGGCGGAAGACATTTTCCGGCGTTTTCCGGGGGTCGACGGCAGCTTCTATCTGGTCGCCGGCGTCGGGGTGAATTACCAAACCGACGGCGGCACGACCCTGGCCCCCATCCGCACCGGGGTCGGCCTCAGGGCCGGGGCCAATCTCGGTTACCTCCATTACACCAGCGAAGCCTCCTGGATCCCGTTTTAGGACTAGGCTTCCGGAGCCCGGATAAAGGCAACGCGGCAATGACCGATTTGGCGGCCAGGATTTCACGGCTGGGAACGGAATCGGCGTTCGAGGTGCTGGCGCGGGTGAAGGCGCTGGAGGATCAGGGCCAGGACATTATCAACCTCGGCATCGGCCAGCCCGACTTCAAGACCCCGGACCATATCGTCGAGGCCGCCACCAAGGCGCTTCGCGACGGCCATCACGGATACACGCCGGCCGCCGGCATTGCCGAGCTTCGCCAGGCCGTCTCAGCCGACATCGACAAACGCCGGGGCGTCACGGTCGATCCCGGCGACGTGATGATCGTTCCCGGCGGCAAGGTGACGATGTTTTTCGCCATCCTGATGTTCGGCGAGGCCGGGGCCGAGATCCTCTATCCCAACCCCGGTTTCCCGATCTATGAATCGGCGATCAACTTCACCGGCGCCAAGGCGGTGCCGATGCCGCTTTACGAAGACACGGGCTTTTCCTTCGACGCCGAGGAAGTGCTGGGCCTGATTACCCCGAAAACACAGCTGATGATCCTCAACAGCCCCGCCAACCCGACCGGCGGCGTCGTCCCAGGCGAACAAATCGAGCGCCTAGTGGAGGGCCTTCAGGACCATCCCGGGGTGTATGTCCTTTCCGACGAAATCTACAGCCGCATGCTGTACGAAGGGCGGCGCCATGTCAGCCTGTTGGAATTCGAGGCCCTTCGGGACCGGGTAATCCTCCTCGACGGGTGGTCGAAAACCTACGCCATGACCGGCTGGCGGCTCGGTTACGGGGTGTGGCCCAAGGACCTGATCGAACCGGCGACGCGGCTGGCCATCAATTGTCATTCGTGCGTCAACGCCGCCACCCAGTATGCCGGAATCGCCGCCCTGGAGGGCCCGCAGGACGCCGTCGACGATATGGTCCGCGCCTTCGACGAACGGCGCCGGGTGATCGTCGGCGAGCTCAACCAGACCCCCGGCGTCACCTGCGCCGACCCCGGGGGGGCCTTCTACGCCTTCGCCAATATTTCCGGCACCGGCATCACGGCGGCCGAATTCCAGGACCGAATGCTGAACGAGGCCAGCGTCGCCACCATCGCCGGCACCAGCTTCGGCCGCTTCGGCGAGGGCTATGTCCGCTTTTCCTACGCCAACTCCAGGGAAAACATCAAAGCCGCCATCGGGCGCATCCGGGAAAGCCTTTAAAAGCCCCCCGTTCGTGGTACACTCCCGGCAATCAAAGGGCCCGCATGAATGCTGGGCAACTGCCTAAAAATTAGGCGTTCAGGGAGGAGAGGGGAAGTCAGATCAAAATCGGTGCTTGGCCGATAATTCATTGAAATCGCGGAAAGAATGTCCTTCGCGGCAGTGTCGCCGGACTTGGCATGTTCTGTGCGGTTACCGTCAACAGCGCCGGTCCCGGAAGCCGCATCCATCCCGGGCCGGTCCCTGCCGATGAAAAACCGGAAACCCCAGGGAAACCCCAGTAAAAAAAATGAAGAAAATCGAAGCCATCATCAAACCCTTCAAACTCGACGAAGTGAAGGAAGCCCTTCATGAGGTCGGCCTGCAGGGAATTACCGTCATCGAGGCCAAGGGCTTCGGCCGGCAGAAGGGCCACACCGAGCTTTACCGCGGCGCCGAATACGTCGTCGATTTCCTGCCCAAGGTGAAAATCGAGCTGGTCATCCCCGACGACATGCTGGAACGGGCCGTCGAGGCGATCCAGCAGGCCGCTTATACGGGGCGCATCGGCGACGGCAAGATTTTCATCTCTTCGATCGAAGAAGCCATCCGCGTGCGTACCGGCGAGAAAGGAAACGAAGCGATTTAGAAGCCAACGTCAGGCAAAACGTCAATTTTTTCATCGACATAAAATATTGTAAGGGAAAAGGAGCCCCCATCATGTCATTGAATTGCAAGACCCCAGCGGACGTCCTGAAAACCCTGAAGGACGACGAAATAAACTTCGTTGATCTGCGCTTTACCGACCCCCGTGGCAAGTGGCAGCACCTGACCATGACGACGGAATTCATCGACGAGGATTCGTTCACCGACGGCATCATGTTCGACGGCTCGTCGATCGCCGGCTGGAAGGCGATCCACGAATCCGACATGTCGCTGGTCCCGGACCCGACCACCGCCGTCATGGACCCGTTCGCCGCGCAACCGCCGATGATCCTGATCTGTCACTGCATGGAGCCGACCACCGGCCAGCCCTATGGCCGCGACTCGCGGTCGGTGGCCAAGAAGGCCGAGGCCTATCTTAACTCCACCGGCATCGGCGATACCGCGTACTTCGGACCGGAAGCAGAATTCTTCATTTTCGACGACGTTCGCTTCGATGTGTCGATGAATTCGTGCTTCTACGAATTCGATTCCAAGGAAGGCCCCTATGTGTCGGGCAAGATCATGGAGGAAGGCAACATCGGCCACCGGCCGCCACCCAAGGGCGGCTATTTCCCGGTGCCGCCGGTCGATTCCGGGTCTGACCTTCGCGCCGAGATGGTTTCGGTAATGAAGGAAATGGGCCTCAACATGGACAAGCACCACCACGAGGTGGCGCCCAGCCAGGCCGAACTGGGGCTGACTTACGCGCCCCTGGTGCGCTGCGCCGACAACCTGCAGATTTACAAATACGTCACCCATATGGTCGCCCACACCTACGGCAAGACCGTCACCTTCATGCCGAAGCCGGTGGCCGGCGATAATGGATCGGGCATGCATGTCCACCAGTCGATCTGGAAGGACGGCAAGCCGACCTTCGCCGGGTCGGGCTATGCCGACCTGTCGGATACTGCGCTGCATTACATCGGCGGCATCATGGCCCACGCGAAGTCGTTCAACGCCTTCGTCAACCCGACCACCAACAGCTACAAGCGGCTAATCCCGGGTTTCGAGGCGCCGGTGCTGCTCGCCTATTCGGCCCGCAACCGCTCGGCCGGCTGCCGCATCCCGTTCGTCACCAGCGCCGCCGGAAAAAGGGTCGAGGTCCGCTTCCCCGACCCGGCCTGCAATCCCTACCTCGGCTTCGCGGCGATGCTGATGGCGGGCCTCGACGGCATCCAGAACAAGATCGATCCCGGCGACGCCATCGACAAGGATCTCTACGACCTGCCGCCCGAGGAACTGGCCGAGGTGCCGACGGTCTGCGGGTCGTTGCGCGAGGCGCTCGATTCACTCGACGCCGACCGCGACTACCTGAAGAAAGGGGACGTGTTCACCGACGACACCATCGACGGCTACATGGAACTGAAGTGGGAGGAAGTCTACACCACAGAGCACGCGCCCCATCCGGTCGAATTCATGATGTATTACTCCTGTTAACGCGCCCAAGGCGCGCAAAGACCTTCAAGGGCCGCCTCCCCTAGAGTGCGATCGTTTTAAATTTCTACAATTTGAAACGTGAATCGCCCTCTAACTTTTATTACCAGGGGCTGATTCACGTCTTAGATCAAAACAATCTAGGACGATCAGACCCCGGGGCGGCCCTTTTTCTTACCGGCGGCTTGCGATGACTGTTGGCGGGCTAGCGCCTCGGCGGCAGCTTGACGGTTTAAGGTCACCTTGCCCGCCTTGTGCACGTTGTCCGACGCGCGGACGATCACTTGCGCAATCTCCGCCGGTATCTGGACGTTGCCGAGGCCGCAGGTGAAGGGCTGCTCGTCGACGTGCGGATGATAGAGGATGCGGGTCTCCAGGACCGTGCCGTCGGCAGCCAGGACCTCGAACTTGTCGGCATAATGCTTCCAGCCGCTGTAGGCGTGGGCGACGGTGACCGAAAAGGTGTAGGAGCCGCCAACGTTGGCGGTGGCCTTGAGCACCCTGGCCTTGTCGGCCTCGGCCGACGGGACAGAGATCACGGCCGAAAGAACCACGCCGCCGAGGAATGTGGAGGCCAAAAAAGGTCTAATTTTCACCCTCCCCGCCGAACGGGCACCCGAACGGCGATTAAAAAATAACTCTATCAAATCAAATAATTACACGACAGTAAAAAAAGTAGTTGCGTTGCTTCTGGATATATGTTCTTTTTTTGTTCCTTCGTTACAAACAACCGTTTCCCAAGGAGCAACCAATCCATGACCAACAAGACTTTTATCGCCGATTTTGTGGCGCTGGCCTTCGTTTTCTTGGCCGGCTACGCTTTTATGATCGTCGCCTGAAGGCGGGCATGATCGTCGCTTGAAGCCGGGCGTCGTCGGCGGTCCTATTCCGGCGGCACCGGGCATTTTTTCCCTGTTTCGTCGAGGGCGACGAAGGTGAACACCCCCTCCGTCACCTTGAAGTGGTCCTTCGATTCCTGGGGCCGCAGGACCCAGGCCTCGACGCCAATGGTGATCGAGGTGGTGCCGACCTTTTGGATGTCGGCGTAACAGCACACCACGTCGCCGACCAGCACCGCGCGGTGAAACGTGAAACCGGTGACGGCGACGGTGGCGACGCGGCCATGGGCGCGGGCGCGGGCGGTAACGCCGCCGGCGATGTCCATCTGCGACATCAGCCAGCCGCCGAAAATGTCGCCGTGCTGGTTGGTATCGGCGGGCATGGCGAGGTTGCGGATGGCCAGTTCGCCCTTCGGTTCGGTCATCGGTTTAGACTCCAAATCCACAATATCTTGTAAGAATTTTTAGGTTTGCTACTCTATCATGCATGCGGTGAGGGAACAGGCTTTATTAGGATAGGCCCCGGCGACTGGGTAATACTGGGAAAATAAGGAACCAACCGCCCCATGACAGGCGATCTTTTTGAACGGGCCAGGGTCGAGGCCCCCGCGAAACCCCAAAGGGAAAAAACCGCAAAAAAAACGACCGGTAAATCCGCGGGTATATCCGCGGCCCAGGCGGCGTCCAAAAAGGCGCCGCAAAAACCGGCCCCGAAACCAGCATCGAAATCAACCGGCAAGGCCCCGCCGCCGTCAAAGGCCGGCAACAAGGCCGCCGCCAAGCCGGCCCGGAAGGCGCCTATAAAGGCAGGAGTAAGGGCGCCCCGGGGCGAAGACTATTCGGCCATGGACATCGAGGTCCTGGAGGGGCTGGAACCGGTCCGCCGCCGGCCCGGCATGTACATCGGCGGCATCGATGAGCGCGCCCTGCACCACCTGGCGGCGGAAATCATGGACAACGCCATGGACGAAGCGGTCGCCGGACATGCCAGCCGCATCCATATCCATCTGGCCGAGGACCAGACCGTCACCATCACCGACAACGGCCGCGGCATCCCCGTCGACCCGCACCCCAAGTTCAAGGACAAATCGGCACTGGAAGTGATCCTGACGACGTTGCATTCAGGCGGCAAGTTCGGCGGCGATGTATACGTGACCGCCAGCGGGCTGCACGGGGTCGGCTTATCGGTGGTCAATGCGCTGTCGGACCGCCTGACGGTCGAGGTCGCCCGGGACAAGAAATTGTGGTCGCAGTCCTTCGTTCGCGGCATCCCCGAAACCGGGCTGGAAAAAGGCGGCGCCGTGCAAAACCGCCGCGGCACAACCGTCATCTTCCACCCCGACCCCAAGATCTTCGACTCCCGCACCCATTTCCGCCCGGCGCTGTTGTACCGGATGGCGCGGTCCAAGGCCTATCTGTTCCGGGGCGTCGAAATCCGCTGGTCGTGCGATGCGAAGCTGATCCGGGCCGACGACGCAACGCCCGCCAAGGCGACCCTGCATTTTCCCGGCGGACTCAAGGATTTCCTGGTCTCCAAACTGAAGGGCCGCAAGGCGCTGACGGCGGAACCGTTCGCCGGCCGCGCCGGGCTGAACGGCAACGGCAAAGCCGGCGGCACCGCGGGCAAGGTGGAATGGGCCGTCGCCTGGCCGCTCGACGAAGACGGGTTCTTCAATTCGTACTGCAATACCGTGCCGACGCCCCAGGGCGGCACCCACGAATTGGGCCTTCGCGGCGCGCTGGCCAAGGGGTTGCGCACCTATGGGGAACTCACCAACAACAAGCAGGCGGCGAAAATCACCGCCGACGACGTCGTCGGCGACGCCTGCATCATGTTGTCGTTGTTCATCACCGACCCACAGTTCCAGGGTCAGACCAAGGAACGCCTGTCCTCGGCGGAGGCGCAGAAGCTCGTCGAGGCGTCCCTGGGCGATCACTTCGACCTCTGGCTGTCCGGCGCCCCGGACATGGCCCAGGCGGTCCTCGAACACGTCATCGAACGGACCGAAATGCGCCTCAAGCGCCGCCACGACAAGAAAATGAAGCGCCAGTCGGCAACCAAGAAGCTGCGCCTGCCGGGGAAACTGACCGATTGCACCCATACCACCGCCGAAGGCACGGAAATCTTTCTGGTCGAGGGCGATTCCGCCGGCGGCTCGGCGAAATCGGGCCGCGACCGCAAGACCCAGGCGGTGCTGCCGCTTCGCGGCAAGATCCTGAACGTCGCCAGCGCCTCGGCCGACAAGATACAGGCCAACCAGGAACTGAGTGATTTGGTCGAAGCCCTGGGGGCCGGCATCGGCGATCAGTTCATCGAAGACGACCTGCGCTACGAACGGGTCATCATCATGACCGACGCCGACGTGGACGGCGCCCATATCGCTTCGCTTTTAATGACGTTTTTCTTTAAGAAAATGCCAAAACTTATTGAAACTGGGCACCTTTACCTGGCCATGCCGCCCCTATACCGGATCACCCAGGGGGCCAAGACGGTCTATGCCAAGGATGATGCCGACAAGGACGAATTGCTGAAAAAAGAGTTCACCGGCGGCGCCAAAATCGACATCAGCCGCTTCAAGGGCCTGGGCGAAATGCCGCCCCGGCAATTGAAGGAAACGACCATGGATCCGAAGACCCGGACCCTGCTTCGCGTCACCGTGCCGCCGCGGCATTCCGACGAAGACATCGCCGAGGCCCGCGAGACCGCGAAGCTGGTCGAGCAGTTGATGGGGAAAAAGCCGGAGCTGCGCTTCCAGTATATCCAGGAGCACGCCCAGTTTGTCGACCAGATCGACGTTTAGGACGCCGTTCGGCCGCAGATCACCTTGGCGTCGTAGCGGAAGTCCCTGGAATACCAGGACGGATCGACCCACAGCCCAAGCACCATTTCGCCGGTCTTCCGGGTTTTGAACTTGAACGACGCCCTTTGGCCGCGGGTCAGAAGCATCCGGCGCTTCGAAATCCGCTTTTGGCCGTCGAGGGTATAGATGGTGAAGGTCCCGGGACGTGGCCAGCGGCCGCCGATATTGATAACCTTGAAGACCGCCGCCCCGTCCGTGCACTCGGTGTCGACCCGCAGCCGGAGGGGGTCAATGGCGCCGGAAGCGGCAGTAGCGTCGGCCTTCGGGGGGACGCCGGCATCGGTGCCGGCGCCCGCCCCTGTCGCCGGTCCGGCGGCGGTGGCGAAGTCGGCCAACGCCCCCGGCGACACTTCGACGGCTTGTTCGGCCAGGCAAAGGTTGACGTCGATGCGTTTGCGGATCATTTCGATAAATTCGGCCAGCCCCCGGCCCCTGAGGCGAAGGCCTATGCGATTCGGGAAAACGACGGCGCGTCCCTGAGCATGGGCCATTTCAAGCAAACCGAGACGCTTCTTCCACTTCTCGTGATAAGGCGCCCAATCGCCGCCATGATAGTTGCGGACGAAACGGATGGTCTTGTGGTGGCTGATGATGCCCCACGACAGGACACGGGGATAGGCCGGACATCCGTAGGCCTTGGGGGACGCCGATGACGCAGCGGCGGGCAACATGACGGCGGCGAAAACAACCGCCCAGGAAAATTTTACCTAGCGCCCCTTTGCGGGGCGTGCGCACCACCGTCGCCGGAGATCCAATTTCTTTCGATCCATGGCTAATGACCTTTTTAATTGTTCTTTGGCCCGGGGACTCACCCGGGGACTCACGGGGGGGCCTTTACCTTTTGTTAGGCAATTGGAGTGCCAGAACCGGAAATAGCGGACCACGCCGCCGTTGACCGTCTTTCCTAATCGCGTTAAGTGACGGGGATTAAACTGGCGAACCGACGAACCCTTGAAAATTCCAGGAGCAAACCCATGGCTGAAGACCGCTTCGGCAACCCCCATGCGCCGGGCCTGCCCTACGCTCACGGCGAATTCATCCGCGACAGCCGCGACGACCACGCCAAACTGCGCCATGCCTGGCGATTCATCGAGGCGCGGGTGGCGGACTCGGGCCTCGACGGAATCTACAACCTCAGCGGCCTGGAACGGCGCTTCGAGGCCCCGGACGACGGCCTGACGCCGCTCGACGACGAACTGGCGCCGGCGTTGATGGGCAAACGCCTGAACAAGCTGGCGCTGGACCATCTCGGTGGCGACGCTAAAACGCACGGGATCATGGTCTTCAACCGCCAGACCGCCGCCATCATGACGGCGACGCGGGTGCTGGCCGGGCCGGGCCAAACGGTGATCGGGGTTTCGGCCACCGGCAGCCACGCCTGCGTCATCCGCGGGGCCAAGTACGCCGGCGCCGATTTCATCGACGCCATCGGCCTCGGCCAATTCGAGAAGGTCCTGGGCGAGACCGACAACGTGTCGCTGGTGTCGATGACCCGCCTCGCGGTCAGTTACGAGATCCTCGGCGTCAAGGAGATCGAGAAAATCGTCAGGCTGGCCCATGACGCCGGCGCCCCGGTGTTGGTCGACGACGCCGGCGGCGCCCGGGTCGGGCCGGCGGTGTTCGATCAGCCGAAGATGCTGGAACTCGGCGTCGACGTCGGCTCCACCGGGCTCGACAAATACGGCACCATCGGGCCGCGGGTCGGCCTGATGGGCGGACGGCGGGAACTGGTCGAGGAAATTCGCGCCCTGGCCTTCGAGTTCGGCGTCGAGGCGAGGCCGATGCTGTACCCGGCCGTCGTCCATTCGCTCGAACAATACGACCCGGCCCGGGTGCGCACGCTGGTCGCCGTCACCCAGGAGGTCGCCCAGGCGCTGAAGAAACGGCTCGGCAACCGGATCACCGAAACGCCGGTGATCGTCCGCCTCGACGGCGAGGATACCCTGGAAATCGCCATGCAGCGGGCCGGCCTCGCGGAACGGCCGGTGATGCCCATCGAGGCCTCGGCTGGGTTGTCGATGCTGATGCTCCGGGATTACGGCGTGCTGACGGTGCACTTCGCCGGCCTGCCGCCGGGCACTTCGGCGCTGCTGATCAAGTTCATGGCGCCTGAGACCCTGGCCCGCTTCGGCGGGCCCGAGCGGTTCGCCGAGGCGGTCGACAAGTCCCTCGACCGGCTGGCCGAGGTGATCGGCGACCCGAAGGCCTTCCGGGCGCTTTTGTTCGGCCAGGACGGCAATCGCCCCTAGTTCTACTAGTAGATATCCACAAATAGGAACAAAAAAAGAACATTGACTTTCCCCAAGGGCCGGGGCCATGATGGCCGATGCCCGAACCCGAAGACGTGCCCGGAGAGGTAATCGAAATAGGCCGGGCCCGGGAGCCGGGACCCGCCGCGGAGCCCTGCCCCCTGGCGTTTTTCACCTGCCGCATCGAGGCCGGCTTTCCGTCGCCCGCCGACGACTATCTGGAAGGGACGCTGGATCTCAACGAGCACCTGATCCGGCGCCCGGCGGCGACGTTTTTCCTCCGCGTTTCCGGCGATTCGATGACCGGCGCCGGCATCTACCCCGGCGACATTCTGATCGTCGACCGCTCGCTGCCGCCCGCCGACGGCCGGATCGTCATCGCCGTCGTCGACGGCGAGCTGACCGTCAAGCGCCTATCCCGGCGCCACGGCCGCATCCGCCTGCTGCCGGAAAACCCCCGCTACCCGCCGATCGAGATCAACGCCGAACAGGACCTGCGCGTCTGGGGCGTGGTCGTCCATGCCATCCATTCCTTCGCCTAGGGGTCGGAACACCGGCGGCCTCGGCGGCCTCGTCTGCCTGGTCGACGTCAACAACTTCTATGCCTCGTGCGAGCGGGTGTTCGACCCTGGCCTGGAGGGCCGCCCGGTGGTCGTGCTGTCCAACAACGACGGCTGCATCATCGCCCGGTCCCAGGAAGCCAAGGACCTGGGCATCCCGATGGGCGAACCGGTCCACAAGGTGAAGGCTTTCCTGCGCCGCGAGCGGGTCTACGTCTATTCGTCCAACTATGCGCTTTACGGCGACATGTCGGCCCGCGTGGTCGCGGTGCTGAAACGGTTCACCCCCTACCTGGAGGTCTACAGCATCGATGAATCGTTCCTCGACCTGACCGGCTTCGCCGATCCGGCGGCCCACGGCCGCGCCGTCAAGGACGCCGTCCACCGGTGGACCGGGCTGCCGGTCTCGGTCGGCACCGGCGCCACCAAGACGCTGGCTAAGATCGCCAACCGGACGGCCAAGAAAGACCCTGGGCTGGGCGGCGTGTTCGTCATGCCCCCCGACCCCGGTGACAACGACGCGCTGCTGGCCGCCCTGCCCGCCGATGCTGTGTGGGGCATCGGCCGCCGGCTGGCCCAGCGTCTCGGGAAGCTCGGCGTCGTCACGGCGCTCGACCTCAAACGCGCCGAGCCCAAATTCATCCGTTCGCGCCTCGGCGTCGTCGTCGAGCGCACCGTGCTCGAACTGCGCGGCATCCCGTGCCTGGACCTGGAACTGACGCAACCGGACCACAAGGGAATCATGGTTGCCCGCGGCTTCGGGCGGCGGATCACCGAATACCGCCATATCGCCGAGGCCGTCGCCACCTACGTCAGCCGCGCCGCCGAAAAGCTCCGCCGCCAGGACCTGGCCGCCAACACGCTGACGGTCAGCCTCCGCACCAGCCCCTTCGATACCCACCGGCAGCGCTACGCCAACGCTGCCGGCCTCACATTCCCCGAGGCCACCTTCGACACTCCGGCGATGATCGCCGCCGCCGGGCAGTGCCTGAAACGGATCTACCGGCCCGGGCTGGCGTACCAGAAGGCGGGCGTGTTCCTGGACGGGCTGGAGAAGGTCGGCGCCATGCAACTGGGCCTGTTCGCCAGCATCGATCAGAACCGCGCCGGCGCCCTGATGCGGGCCGTCGACCGGCTCAACAGGGACTGGGGCCGCGATACGGTGCGCTTCGCCGCCGCCGGCACCCGGCGTCCGTGGATGATGAAACAGAAAATGCGCAGCCCGTGCTACACGACCCGCTGGCAGGACCTGAAACGGGTCGGCAACTAGATTTCCCTAAACCAGCCCCACCGCCTCGTCCAAACCCAGCATCAGGTTCATGTTGTGCACCGCCTGGCCGGCGGCGCCCTTGCCCAGGTTGTCGAGCAGCGCCGCCACCACCGCGTGCTCGTGGGCCTGGTTGGCGAAGACGTGCAGCCTGAGCTCGTCGGTGCCGTTCAGGGCCTCGGGCTCGAGACCGGCCATCGCCGCCGTATCGGCCAGGTCCGCCACGGTGACGAACCGGCGGTCCTGGTAATGGGCGGCAAGCGCGCCGTGAATGTCCTTCGGTTCGGGCTTGCCCGGCAGCGACCACAACGCCAATGGCAACTGCACGATCATGCCCTGGTGGAAGCGCCCGACGCTGGGCATGAACAACGGCCTTTTCTCCAGCCCGCCATGGACCTCGATTTCGGGCACGTGCTTGTGCTCCAGGCCGAGGCCGTAGACCCGGAACGGGGCCTCGGTGTAATCGGCGGCGTTTTCGTCCTCGTAGCTTTCGATCATCTTGCGGCCGCCGCCGGAATAGCCGGAAACGGCGTTCAGGGTCACCGCGTGGCCGGCCGGCAACAGCCCGGCCGAAATCAGCGGACGCAGCATGGCGACGGAGGCCAGGGCGTAGCAGCCGGGATTGGCGACCCGCTTGGCCTCGGCGATGCGCCCGGCCTGTTCGGCGTCGAGCTCCGGGAACCCATAGGTCCAGCCGTCGGCGGTCCGGTGCGCCGTCGAGGCGTCGATGACCCGGGCGTCCGGGTTGTCGATCAGCGCCACCACTTCCCTGGCGGCGGCGTCGGGCAGGCACAGGATCGCCAGATCGCAGCCGTTCAGCATCTCGGCCCGAGCAACCGGGTCCTTGCGTTTGTCGTCCGGCAGGCTGGCGACCTCGACGTCGGCGCGGCTGTCCAGGCGCGCCCGGATCTGCAACCCCGTGGTGCCGGCTTCGCCGTCGATGAATATCCTTGCCGTCATGGTCTTTATCCTCAAATGGCAAAAAACCGGGCGCCCCTAACGGGACGCTCGATCTTTGAGGTGGTCCCCCATACCAATGTCCTTGGCCAACTTCTATAAATGAAGTGGCGCAAACATAGCTTGGTGTAACACACGGATGATCAAAATATCGCGTCTTTCCACTTTGTAGAATATGGCATGGGATTGGTAAATAAGGCATCGATACCCTTTGCGGATATGATTAACTTTTTTGCCAAGCTTGGGGTTTTCAACAATGGAATTAAAGCAGGCATTCATTGAATCCCGATAGGTCTGCGCCTGTTCGATACCAAACTGTTCGATTGTGTAGTAGGCGATATCCCCAATATCGATTTTAGCCCGTTTTGATAGTCGATACTCAGGCATTTTCAGCCAGATGCCGTTCCTCCGCCTCGTCCCATATGTCAGTTACGCTGAGATTGCTTGAACCACTTTGTTCACCCTCAACCAGTAAATTCCGCAGTGTTTCCAGATTATCCTCTTTGGATTGATCTTTACGGATAAGGTCGCGAAAATACTCGCTGTCATTGCCGTATTTACCGGACTCGACTTGCCCCTTAACCCAATCATCCATTTGATCGGTAATCGTGATGGTTTTTCGAGTCATAGCCATGATTTTGCAGTCCCTGAAATTATTCTATC
>PTLK01000031.1 GCA_002938075.1 Alphaproteobacteria bacterium MarineAlpha3_Bin3 | reverse complement strand
CCCATAATATAAGGGAAAGCCGAAGTTTGGGGAAACTCGGCCATTCAGGCTATTGTTCGGGAGGCTGGCTTTGGCGTCGGCTTGAACGGGTTCCCATTGATTGAAAAAAGCGCAAATGACGGCAGAAACCAAAAAATTGGTCTATTTCGAGAAATGGATAGACCCGGTGGCCGAAGAGATGCTCGCAGGCAAGAACGGCATCGATCTTCACAGGCTCAGCTTCGGCGACGCCGAGGAAGGCAATTGGGCGGCGCTGGCCGAAGCCCACGGCTTTCAGTTGCTGGCGAGCAACGAAATTCAGCCTCCCTTTATCCCTGAACGGCCGTTGATCGAGCGGTGCCCGAACCTGTTGGCCTTTTCGGTCAACGGCGCCGGATACGACATGGTCGACGTCGACACCTGTACCGAGGCCGGAATCCTGGTCGTCAATCAGGCCGGCGCCAATTCGGAATCGGTTGCCCAGCACGTTCTCGGTATGATGCTGGCGCTTTCAAAACAGATCGTGCAATCGGACCGGCGCATGCGGCTGGACAGGGACGATTGGGACCGGTGGACGTACAAGGGCAAGGAATTGACCGGCCGCACGCTCGGCATCATCGGCCTCGGCAACGTCGGGCGCCGGGTTTCGGCCCTGGCGGGGCAGATGTTCGCGATGCGGGTCATCGCCTATGACCCCTATATCACGCCCGAGGATTTCAGCGAACAGGGCGCCCAACAGGTTTCCTTCGATGACGTCTTTACCGAGGCCGATTTCGTTTCCCTCAACTGTCCGCTGACGGAAGAAACCAAGAGCATGGTCGGCAGGCGGGAATTCGAATTAATGAAACCGACGGCCTATTTCATCACCACCGCCCGCGGCGGCATCCATGACGAAGGGGCACTAGCGGCGGTGATGTCGGAGGGCGGCATCGCCGGCGCCGGGCTCGATGTCTTCGCCGAGGAACCGCCGCCCCTGGACCACCCGCTGCTGGAATTCGACAACGTCATCGTCAGCCCCCACATCGCCGGCGTCACCGACGACTGCACGTACAAAATGGCGTCCTGGGCCGCAGAACAGTGGCTGACCATTTTCCGAGGCGCCCGCCCGCCGCGTTTGGTCAACCCGGATGTCTGGCCCGCCTATCGGGAACGCTTCGGGCGCGTAACCGGCGAGACGGCCGAGGATTGACCATGTCCCGGTAAGGGAAGCCAAGACCATGAGCGACGACCAGGACAAGAAAATCGACGCTCCCGGCGGCCCCATAGCGGAGCAGCGCCGCCATCAACGCATGGAAGTGCCGGAACACGTCACGGCGACGATCATCGGCGAAGACGGGGTCGAACGGGATGTCACCGTCAAGGACCTCTCCGCCGACGGTGCCTGGCTGATCGTCGACGACTCATTTGAAAACGACGACTTTGTCGAGCTTCACGTGGAAGGCTACGGCAAAATTCCGGCTCGGGTCGCCCGGGAATTCGTCGAAGGCATCGGCGTCGAGTTTGAGCTCGACGAACCGGAAAAAAACGACATGGAAGAGGAACTGAAGAAGTTTCGACTATCCGTCGCGCGAAAGAAGTACTAGGCCAGCCCCCGGCAGGCGGCGTCGAGGGCGCGGACCGTTTCTTCGAAATCGTCGCTGGAATGAACGGCCGAAACGAACCGCCTGATACCGGGCAGCACGTAAAGCCCCTCCGACAGGCAGCCAAAGTCAAGCGCCTTCGAGGTGGCCATATCCGACGCCCGGACGTCGGCGTAATCCCGGGGTGGTTTGTCGAGGAAAAGGATTTGCCAGAACGACTCCTGGCCGCAGACAACGGCTTCCAGGTGATGGCGGTCGAGAACCTGCTGGCAGGCTTTCCTGAGATCGTCGGCCTTGGCGTTGAGGTCATCGTAAAAGCCCGGTTTTCGCAGTTCCATCAGCGTCGCCAGCCCGGCTGCCGAGGCCAGAGGGTTGCCGTGCAGCGTGCCGTTGATCTGTGCATAGTCGCCGTTACCCCGCCGTGCCGGGTCGGCGAAATCGATGATCTCGGCCTTTCCGGCCACCGCGCCCAGAGAGGCGCCGCCGCCGGCGATCTTGCCGTAGGCGGCGACATCCGGGGTGACGCCGAAATATTCCTGGCCGCCGCCATAGGCGAGGCGGAAGCCGGTCACCACCTCGTCGAAAATCAGCACCACGTCGTTGTCGTCGCAGATCTTGCGCAAACCGGACAGGAAACCGGGTTCGGAAAAGATCACCCTTTGCACCGGCTCGACGATGACGCAGGCCATGTTCTGGCGGTTTTCCTCGACGATTTTGCGGGTTGTTTCGAGGTCGTTATAAGGCGCGATCAAGACCGTCGACGGAAGCACTTCGGGCACGCCGGCGCTGTCCGCCCGCCCGGCGGGAAAATTGGTCGCCGCGCCGGGCGAGACGCTGACCTGGGAATAGTCGTGGTTGCCGTGATAGGCGCCTTCGAACTTGAGCACGTTGGGGCGCCCGGTGAAGGCCCGGGCCATGCGCAGCGCGTAAAAGGTCGCTTCCGATCCGGTGGTGGTGAAGGCTAGCCGTTCGGCGCAGGGAATGGCGTCGGTCAATTCCCTGGCCAAATGCAGGCAGGCCTCGTTGAGGGCGCCGAAAAAATGGATGCCCTTGGCCAATTGTTCCTCGACCGCCTTCATCGGCGCCGGGTGGGCATGGCCCAAAATCAAAGCCCCGGCGCCGAGCACGTAATCGATATGCCAGTTGCCTTCCAGGTCCTCGACCCGGGCGCCTTGTCCGCGGCGGATGATGAAACGTTCGGCCTTAGGTACCATGTTGGTGCCCAGGGCGCCGCCGGGCAGGATGGCGTCGGCGATGGCCGCCCATTCGGCCTGCGACGGGCCTTCGGCCGGGTTTTGTTTTTTTGCCGTCATGGCGTGTCCTCCTTAGCCGCTCTCGGCGGCCTTGTCGTTGCCTTGGCCGAACCCGAGAAGCCCGGCGGCGTAATCGGCGATCGCCAGCGACGACGTCAGGCCCGGCGAATCGATGCCGAACAGATGCACCATGCCGTCGATGCCGTGGGTTTCCGGGCCGTGGACGGTGAAATCGGCGTCCGGCTGGCCCTCGGGCGCCAGCTTCGGGCGCACACCCACGTATCCGGGTTGCAGCGCGCCGTCAGGCAGGTCCGGCCAATAACGGCGGATGGCCTGGTAAAACTTCTCGGCCTGGTTCGGATCGACGTCGTAGTCGGGGGTGTCGATCCATTCCACGTCGGGCCCGAACTTGCACTGCCCGCCCATGTCCACCGAGGAATGGACGCCGAGCCCCACCGGCCCCGGCACCGGGTAGATCAGCCGCTCGAAGGGGCTTTTGCCGGTCAGGATGAAATAGTCCCCTTTGGCGTAATAGAGCGGCGGAATGTGTTCGGCCGGGAAGCCTTCGATTCCCGTGGCCACCGATTGAGCGCCCAGCCCGGCAGTGTTGATGAAATGGCGGCAGCGGATTTCCGTCGGCTCGGCGCCGCCGACGCGCACGGTGATGCCGTCGCCGTTAATGACTCCCCCTTCGAAGGGGCTCGAAAAGGCGATGGCGGCGCCGTGGTCCTCGGCCTCGCCTTGCAGCGCCAGCATGTAGGCGTGGGAATCGAAGATGCCGGTCGACGGCGACAACAGCGCGCCTGCGCATTTCACCGCCGGCTCGATGTCGCTGACTTGGTCCGGGTCGAGCCTTGTCAGGTCGTCGACGCCGTTGGCCTTGGCCTTGGCCTCGATGGCGTCGAGTAACGGCACTTCGTCCTCCGCCGTGGCCACCACCAGCTTGCCGCGGCTCCGGAACGGGACGCCGTGGGATTGCAAATAGTCATACAGCGCCTTCTTGCCGGCGACGCAGAGCCGGGCCCGGAGGCTGCCCTCGAGGTAATAGATGCCGGCGTGGATGACTTCGGAATTGCGCGAACTGATGCCGGTGCCGATGGCGTCCTCGGCCTCCAGCACGACCACCTCCCGGCCGGCCAGGGCCATGCGCCGGGCGATCGCCAGGCCGATGACCCCGGCGCCGATGACAAGGGTATCAACGGTGTCGGTCATGTTGACGGTCATCATTAGAATATTTGATGGTGACGTAAACGCCTTTGTTTTGCCAAGATCGGATTTGCAATTTACAGTCTCACGTGGGGGCGGTTCGAAAGGGACGGTCGATGGAAAAACCGCGGCAAAAGACCAGGCTTTGGCTGGCGGTGCCGATCTTCCTGTTGGTAGTCGGCGCCGTCGTCGGAATAGGGAGGCATACGGTGAATGCGGACTGGCGAACGGCAAGCCGCGAGCCCTTAGGCATCTCCCCCGATCCGGCCACTTACCGCCAAGCGGTGGTCCAATTCTATGTCGCCCGCGCCTATAGCTGGCGCGGCTTTTTCGGTGTCCATTCGTGGATCGCCGTCAAGCCGACGGACGGGCTCAATTACACCGTTTACGAAGTCATCGGCTGGTTGGCCCATCACGGACGCTCGCCCCTGGTCATTCACCAGGCGGCCCCCGACCGGCGCTGGTTCGGGGCCGAACCCCGGGTCATCGCCGACCTTCGCGGCGACAGCGTCGACGACATCATCAAGCACATCGACGCCGTGGCCCGAAAATATCCCCACGTTGACGACTATGCCCTTTGGCCCGGACCCAACTCCAACACCTTTACCGCCTACGTCGCCCGGGCGGTGCCGGAGTTGAGAGTCGACCTGCCGCCAACGGCGATCGGCAAGGACTACCTGCCGGGCGGCGCCCTGGTCGCCGGGACCCCCAGCGGCACCGGCTATCAGGTGTCCCTGTTCGGGCTGGTGGGGGTGCTGGCGGCCGTCGAGGAAGGGCTGGAAATCAACCTCCTCGGCCTGTCATTCGGCATCGATCCCCTGGACCTGGCCTTGAAGCTGCCGATGGCGGGACGAATCAGCCTCCGGGAAAATTAAAGCATGAGCATCTGGGGCAAGGTCATCGGCGGCTTCGCTGGGTTCGCCATGGGCGGGCCGCTGGGCTTGATCATGGGCACCGTCGCCGGCCACGCCTACGACAAGATGAAGGCCGGGGACGCCGGGCGTATCGACGATAACGTCAACCGGCAGGTCGCCTTCACCACCGCCGTCATCGTCCTTTCCGCCAAGATGGCCAAGGCCGACGGCCGTGTCACCCGGGCCGAGGTCGATGCCTTCAAGGAGCTGTTCCACATTCCGCCGGACGAGATGAAAAACGTCGGCCGGCTGTTTAACGAGGCCAAGAAGGACGCCCAGGACTTCGAGCCCTACGCCGAGCAAATCTCGATGATGTTCGCCCACCAACCGGCGGTGATGGAGGAATTGCTGGGCGGGCTTTTTCATATCGCCCGCGCCGACGGCTTCGTCCATCCCAAGGAACTTGAATTCCTGCGCAAGACGGCGCTGATCTTCGGCTTTTCAGAGGTTCAGTTCGAGCGCCTGAAGGCCATCCACATGGGTGGCCCCGGGGGCGACGTCGGCGCCGCCGACGGGGCCGACCCCTATCAGGTGCTGGGCCTTTCTAGAAAAGTTTCCGACGATGAGATCAAAAAGACCTACCGCACCCTGATCCGCGAAAACCACCCCGATACCCTGATCGCCCAGGGCATGCCGCAGGAATTCATCGACGTGGCGAACGAGAAAATGGCCGCCATCAACGCCGCCTATGACGTCGTCGAGAAGGAGCGGGGGCTGAAGTGACGGCGTCGGAAAGACCTTCGCCCAACTTCGACGACCGTCCGGCGGACACGCCCATCGACATGGTTGTCCTGCATTACACCGGCATGGAAAGTGCCGCGGCGGCGCTGGAGCACTTGTGCGACGCAGGGGCCCGCGTCAGCGCCCATTACGTCATCGACGAAGACGGGACGGTTATCTCCCTGGTTGCCGAGGACAAGCGTGCCTGGCACGCCGGCGAGGCGTATTGGCGCGGCGAGACCGACATCAACGGCCGCTCCGTCGGCGTCGAGCTGGTCAATCCCGGTCACCAATTCGGCTACCGGGATTTCCCCGACCCCCAGATGGCGGCGCTGGCGCATCTGGCAAAGGAAATCCAAACTCGCCACTCGATTCCCCCCCGCAATATCGTCGGTCATTCCGACATTTCACCCAGACGAAAGATCGATCCCGGTGAATTGTTTGACTGGGAATGGCTAGCCGGGATGGGAGTGGGGTTGTGGCCGAAATTTCCCGGAACCTTTAAAAAAAGTGGCCCGAGTGTTGAGGTCATGCTCGAAGAAATTGGCTACGAAACGATCAGTAGGGACGCGACCATCATGGCATTTCAGCGCCATTTTCGGCCACAAAAAATTGATCGGGAGTGTGACGGCGAGACGATGTCTTTGGTGAAGGGATTGTTGGAGCTTGTGGCTTAACCCTTCAACACTTGACGCCGCCGTGGCTAAGACTAATTTAAGCCCTGCCAGACGGCCGGATGGCTGCCTCTCGCACCGGGGAAACCCGCGAGGGGAGGAAAGTCCGGGCTCCACGGAGACACGGTGCCGGTTAACGGCCGGCGGGGGCGACCCCAGGGAAAGTGCCACAGAAAGCAAACCACCAAAGGGGCTCCGGTCCCAAGGTAAGGGTGAAAGGGTGCGGTAAGAGCGCACCGCGCCCCCGGCAACGGGGGTGGCAGGGTAAACCCCACCGGGAGCAAGACCAAGTAGGGGCGGCACGCCGGAGATTCTACGGCAGGCGGGTTTCCGCGCCGCCGCCCGGGTAGGTCGCGCGAGGCGTCCGGTAACGGGCGTCCCAGATGAATGGCCATCTCCTGGCGCCGATTTTTTCGGTGGCAGGGACAGAACCCGGCTTACAGGCCGTCTGGCTTTTCTTTTTTCCCTTCCTTTCCGCCGCTTGTTCGCGGCCCCGTCCGGGCGGCCCTATTCGAGGGTAGGAAAACGCCCAAAAACCGCCCTTTCCAGGACACAAAACCGCCGAAATCCAGGCGCCCAATAGGCGGCTAATGGAAAAGCCGTCATTTCAGCCGTGCCGGGGAAGGGAAAACTCACGGTTTCCTTCGCTTTGGAAAGGTTTTGTTAACCCATGAAAAGCCATAGTGTCCCATTGACGCCCATCAATGCCCATGATATCCCATTATTGGCCATCTTGCGATCATGGGGGGTCGACGGTCCGCGGGGGATTTTCAATACCGGCAACGGATGGGTAACGGCGGCAGAAGCTGTTGGTACGAAAGAATTTTTGCGGGAGCGACCATGGCACTTTTTGTTGGCAGATACGTCAACAGGATCGACAGGAAGGGACGGGTCTCGGTGCCCAAACTCTTCCGCGACGCTTTGGGCAGCCAGTCCTTCAGCGGCCTTTACGTCTATCCGTTGTTCAAATTCAACGCCTTCGAAGCCTGTGACGAGAACTTCATGGAGCGCCTGAGCGACAGCCTCGAGGACCTGCCCATGTTCTCCGACGAACAGGACGACCTGTCCGTCATCCTCGAGAGCGCGCATCGTCTTCCCCTCGACCCCGAAGGCCGCGTGGCGTTGCCCAAAGACGTCCTCAAAACGACAGGTATTTCTGGCCAGGCCCTTTTCGTCGGGCGGGGACGCCGCTTCCAGATTTGGGAGCCCAAGACCTACGAGGCCAACCGCGGCAAAGCCTTCGAACAGGCCCGCACCCGCGGCGCCACCCTGCAACTGCGAAGGCCGCAAAACCCGGACAAGGGGGAGGCCTAGGCCATGGCAAGCCGCACCCCCCACACCCCGGTGATGTTGAATGAGGTCATGGAGGCGCTGAGTCCCCGCGACGGCGCCATTTACGTCGATGCCACCTTCGGCGCCGGCGGCTATGCCGAGGCGCTTTTGGAGGCCGTCGACTGTACTGTCTGGGGCATCGACCGTGATCCCCGGGCGCTGGCCATCGGCGCCGACCTGGAGAGCCGGTTCCGGGGCCGGGTCACGGTATTGAACGGCCGCTTCGGCGACATGGTTCGGCTGTTGTCCGAGGTCGGTGTCGAGCGCATCGACGGCATTGCCCTCGACCTCGGCGTTTCGTCGATGCAGTTGGACGATCCCGAACGTGGCTTTTCGTTCCGCGCCGACGGGCCGCTGGATATGCGTATGGCGTCTTCGGGCATGACCGCCGCCGAGGCCGTAAACCGGCTGACCGAAAAGGAATTGGCCGACATCATCTTCCGCTACGGCGAGGAACGCCGGTCCCGGCGCATCGCCAGGGCGATCGTCGAATCCAGGCGCGATTCGCCGATTACCCGCACCGGGAAGCTAGCCGAACTGGTGCGCCGGGTGGTCGTCAAGTCCAAGGACGGGATCGACCCGGCGACGCGCACGTTTCAGGCGCTTCGCATCTACGTCAATGACGAGATGGGCGAACTGGAACGCGGGCTGAACGCGGCCGAAATCCTGCTCCGTCCCGGCGGGCGCTTGAGCGTGGTGTCGTTTCATTCCCTCGAGGACCGCCAGGCCAAGGAGTTCCTGCAGGGGCGATCCGGTACCGCCGCCAAACCGTCGCGTCATCTTTCCCCGCAAACGGCCGAAGCGGCCCCGACGTTCAAGCTTTTACACCGCCGCGTCGTCAAGCCGACGGCGGCGGAAACCGAGGCCAACCCCCGCGCCCGTTCGGCCCGGATGCGCGCCGCCGAGCGCACTGAAACACCGGCCCGCCAAGCGGCATAAGAGGAAACCCCGATGATCCGTCCGGCCACGCTGCTGATCGTTCTTCTCGCCGTGTCGCTGAGCCTGACCCTGTTCATGGTCAAGTACCAGGTCCAGGACATGGAGGATCAACTCCTCGGGCTCAACCGGTCGATCACCGACGACCGCCAGGCCATTCACGTGCTGAAGGCGGAATGGAGCTACCTCAACGAGCCGAGCAGGCTCAAGATTCTGGCCGAGCGCTATCTGGGCATGACCGCCATCGATTCCCGGCAGGTCGGTACGGCCCGGGAGCTGCTGCCGCCTATTCACCAGGACAACGCCGAGACCGTCACCCCGTTGACGGCCAGCGTCGTCATCCAGGAGCAGCCCCGATGACCGCCGCCAAACGCCAACCCGTGGCGCAAGTCCAGGGCGCGCGGAGGATCGAAGGCATCCGCAAGCAGGCCATCGAAACCGGCCGCAACAGGCTGCTGGTCACCAGCGTCGTCATCGCCATGGCGTTTGCCGCCATCGGCGTCCGCTTGGTCGATTTGACCGTATTCAAGGCCGGCGGCGAGCCGAAGGTGGCGCACATCGAACAGTCTCCGGCGGCGCCCGTGGGGCGCGCCGATATCGTCGACCGCAACGGCATCGTGCTGGCCACCAGCTTATCGACGGCGTCGCTGTACGCCGACCCGGCCTCGGTGCTGAACGCCGAGGAGGCCGCCGATAAGCTGATCCAAGTGCTGCCCGCCCTCGAGCGCGGCGACGTCTTGGCGAAGATCAAATCGAAGGGCCGTTTCGTCTGGATCAGCCGCAACCTGACCCCGAAACAGCAATACCGGGTCAACCGACTTGGGCTTCCGGGCTTCGGCTTTCAGCGCGGCGAACGCCGGGTCTATCCGCATGGCCGTTTGGCCGCCCATGTGCTCGGCCTGACCGACGTCGACGGCAACGGCATCGCCGGGATGGAGATGCGTTTCGACCAGACCCTTCGTGCCGGCAACCGCCTCGAGCTGGCGCTGGACCTTCGCATCCAGGCGATGCTGCGCCAGGAACTCGCCGCGACGATGGGTGAATTCAGGGCCCTCGGCGCCACCGGGCTGGTGCTCGACGCCGACAGCGGCGAATTCGTGGCCATGGTGTCGCTGCCCGATTTCGACCCCAACGATCCGGCAACCGCGGGCGGCGACTCGGCTTTCAACCGGGCCACCAAAGGGGTCTACGAGATGGGCTCGACGTTCAAACTGTTTACCGTCGCGATGGCTCTCGATTCCGGCACCGTCAGCCTGGAAAGCGGTTATGACGCCAGCCAACCGATCCAGGTCTCGCGCTTCACCATCCGTGATTTCCACGCCAAGAACCGCTGGCTCACGGTGCCCGAGATCATCGTCTATTCGTCCAACATCGGCGCCGCCAAGATGGCCGTCGACGTCGGCACTCGGGCGCAGAAGGATTACCTCGGCCGGTTGGGCCTGCTCTCTCCGGCGGCCATCGAACTGCCCGAGGTCGGCAAACCCCTGACGCCCCGCCGCTGGCGCGAGATCAACACCATGACCATCGCCTACGGCCACGGCATCGCCGTCAGCCCGGTGCAATTGACCAGCGGCGTCGCGGCGTTGGTCAACGGCGGCACCTTTGTGCCCTCCACGCTGTTGAAACGCCGGCCCGGCGTCCCGGCTCCCGGCCGCCGCGTGCTGTCGGCGGAAACGTCGGAACAGATACGCGGCCTGATGCGCCTGGTGGTCCAGACCGGCACCGGCCGCAAGGCCGCCGTCCGCGGCTATGCCGTCGGCGGCAAGACCGGCACCGCCGACAAGCTGTCGGGCCGGGGCTACCGGAAGAACGCCATTATCTCGTCCTTTGTCGGCGCCTTTCCCATCGACGACCCGCGTTACGTGGTGCTGGTGTTGATCGATGAACCGAAGGGCAACGAGCGGACCTTCAACTACGCCACCGGCGGTTGGGTGGCGGCGCCGGCCGTCGGGCGGATCGTCAACCGCATGGCGACCCTGATCGGCATGGCCCCGAAACGAAAGCCCGAGGCCGATCCCGGACAGGGCTTGGTGATCGAGGCCAGGGTGGCCGTGATGGCGGCGGCCCCGGTCACGGTTCCCTTCGTCCCGCCAAATGCGGGTGTTTCCGTGGCCGCCGAGGACCGGATGCTGAAACGGGTCCGCGCGGTTTTGGGTTCGCCCCGAAAGACCAACAGGGCCAACGACCCCGGCCCCCCGGAGCAGGCGCTTGCGACTTATTGATGTCTTGGACGGAGCCAAAATGGATTTGACGGGCCAGACGGTCGTGAACGAAACGGATATTACCGGGCTCACCTGTGATTCCCGACAGGTCGAGCCCGGCTTTCTTTTCGCCGCGTTGCCCGGGGCCCGGCTGGACGGCCGCGATTATATCCCCGACGCCCTTGGCCGCGGCGCCGTTGCCGTGCTGGCGCCCCCCGGCACCGCCATCGAACCGGAAACAAGGCCATCGGGCGAGGCCCCGGTGCCGGTGTTCACCGACGCCAACCCGCGCCGCCAATTTGCGTTGATGGCGGCGGCCTTTTTCGAGGATCAACCGGACACCATCGCCGCCGTCACCGGCACCAACGGCAAGACCTCCGTGGTTTCGTTCCTGCGCCAGATTTGGCAAGGACTGGGGCACCAAGCGACGAGCGCCGGGACCCTGGGCATTGCCGCGCCGGGCTTCGATAACCGGACCAGCCTGACGACGCCGGACCCCGCCGACCTGCATCGCAATTTGCGCGATCTTAAACGGGCCGGGTTCGACCGGCTGGCGCTGGAAGCCTCTAGCCACGGCCTGCACCAATACCGGCTCGACGGTGTCAGGGCGTCCCTCGGCGCCTTCACCAACCTCAGCCGCGACCACCTGGATTACCATGGCGCCGTGGACGATTACCTGGCCGCCAAGATGCGGCTATTTACCGAAATCATCTTCGACGGCGGCACCGCCGTGATCAATGCCGACGACGCCTATGGCGAGGCGGTCGAAGCGGCATGCCGGGACCGCGGCCTCGGGATCATGCGCTATGGCCAGTCCGGCGAAGAGGTGCGCCTTGTGGCTATCGAATCCCTGGCCGACGGGCATCGGCTGGAGCTCGAGGTGGCCGGCAAGCCGGCCCGGGTGGCGCTGCCCCTCCTTGGCGGTTTTCAGGCCTCGAATGCCTTGTGCGCCCTGGCCCTGGCGCTCGCTTCCGGCGACGACGCCGAAGCGGCGACCGCCGAACTGAAAAAATTGCAGGGCGTTCCCGGACGGGTCCAGTTGGCCGGCCGCCACCCGGCGGGCGCTCCGGTCTACGTCGATTACGCCCATACCCCCGCTGCCCTGGCTTGCGTCCTGAAAGCGCTACGGCCCCATGCCCAGGGCCGCCTGCATCTGGTCTTCGGCTGCGGCGGCGACCGCGATTCCGGCAAACGCCCGGAAATGGGCGCCATCGCCGGGAAACTGGCCGACGTAGTGATCGTAACCGACGACAACCCCCGCACCGAGGACGCCGCCGACATCCGTGCCCAGATCCTTGCCGCCGTTCCCGCCGCCGCCGATATCGGCGATCGCGCCCAAGCCATCGCCGAAGCGGTCAACGGTCTGGGCCCGGGGGACCTTCTGGTGGTCGCCGGCAAGGGGCACGAGCAGGGACAGATCATCGGCGAGGAAACCCGGCCCTTCGACGACGCCGAAGCCGTCGGCGTTGCCCTAAAGGAGATCGGACAATGAACCCGGGGCTGAAAACGTATCTCTGGACCACCGGTTCGGCGCTCGCCGCCACCGGCGGCATTGCCCACGGCGAATGGCGCGCCGATGGCGTTTCCATCGACAGCCGGACGACCAAACCCGGCGATCTGTTCGTCGCCATCCGCGGGCCCAGTTTCGACGGCCACGATTTCGCCGCCGACGCCATTGCCGCCGGAGCCGCCGCGGCGGTGGTCAAACGCCGGCCGGACGCGGTCAGTGGCGATGCGCCGTTGCTGGAGGTCAAGGACACGACCCGCGCCCTCAAGGATCTGGGACAGGCCGCCCGCCGCCGCACAGGCGCCCGAATCATCGCCGTCACCGGCAGCGTCGGCAAGACCGGCACCAAAGAGGCGATCCGCTTCGTGCTCGAGGAACAAGGCCCGATCGCGGCCAGCCAGGGCAACCTCAACAACCACTGGGGGGTGCCGTTGAGCCTGTCGCGGATGGCCGCCGATTCCACCTTCGGGGTGTTCGAGATCGGCATGAACCACCCGGGCGAGATCGCGCCCCTGTCGCGGATGGTGAGGCCCGACGTCGCTGTGATCACCAATGTCGAAGCCGTGCACGGGGCCCATTTCGAATCCGTCGACGACATCGCCGAGGCCAAGGCGGAAATCTTCCAGGGCATGACCGGGGACGGCGTCGCCGTCCTCAACCGCGACAATGCGCAGTTCAACCGCCTCGCCGCCGCCGCCGGGGAGGCGGGAGTGAACAACGTCATCGCCTTCGGCGCCCATGAGGAGGCCCAGTTCAGACTCATGGACGTCCGTACCGACTGCGAAGGATCGGACGTTACGGCGAGGATCGACGGGGCCGAGTTCCAATACCGGCTGGGCGTACCGGGTCACCACTGGGTGATGAACTCCCTGGCCGTGCTGGCCGCCGTCGGTGCCGCCGGCGGAGAAATCGGGCCGGCGGCGGTTGAGTTGGCTGGCATGATCGGCCTCAAGGGCCGGGGTCGGCGCCATACGGTCGAAGTCGCGGGCGGGGCCTTCATCGTCATCGACGAAAGCTACAATGCGTCTCCGGTG
>PTLK01000030.1 GCA_002938075.1 Alphaproteobacteria bacterium MarineAlpha3_Bin3 | reverse complement strand
TTCGGCAATATCGGCGCCTGCGGAAAAGGCCTTGTCGCCCGCCCCCCGGATGACGACACAGCGGAGATCGGCGTTGTCCGACAGCGCCGTCATGGTTTGGCCCAAGGCCACCCAACCGGCAAGGGTGATGGCGTTCAACTTATCCGGATTATTTAGAACCACCGTGGCGACGGTGCCCTCGATGGATAGCAGGATGGGGTCGGTCATGGCGCTTCGTTCAGCACCCGCACCGGCGCGCCCTTCATCCAGGCCTGGATGTTTTCCAACGCCTCGCCATAGGCCACGGCGTAAAGCTCCTTGACCACGTAGCCGGTGTGGCCGGTCAGCAACGCGTTGTCAAGGCCGCGCAGGGGATGGTCCTTGGGCAGGGGCTCGGTGTCGTAGACGTCGATCCCGGCGCCGGCGATGGTGTTGTTGGCCAACGCCTCGATGAGCGCCGACTCGTCGACGATGGGGCCGCGGGACGTGTTGACCAGATAGGCGCTCGATTTCATTAAGGTTAATTCCGGCTTGCCGATCAGCGCCTTAGTCCGGTCGCTCAGCACCAGGTGGACGGAGATCACGTCGGACTCGGCGAACAGGGTGTCCTTGCCGACGGGCGTCACGCCGACATCGGCGCAGCGTTCCCCGGTCAGGTTCTGGCTCCAGGCGATGACGTTCATGCCGAGCGCGAGGCCGACCTTGGCCACCTGGGCGCCGAGCTTGCCGAGGCCGAGGATGCCCAGTGTCTTGCCGTTCATGCCCTCGGAAACGGCGCCCTGCCAGCCGCCTTCGTGCATGGTGCGGTGTTCTTGGGGAATTTTCTTGAACAGGGCAAAGATCAGCGCCAAGGCGTGTTCGGCTGCCGGATAGCCCAGCATGGACGTTCCCGAGACGACGACGCCGCGCTCGCGGGCGGCTCCTAAGTCGAACGACAGATTCCGCATGCCGGTGGTAATCAGGAGCTTCAAGTCCGGCAGCCTGTCGATCAGGGACTTCGGGAACGGGGTCCGTTCGCGCATGCCGACAACGACGTCGAAGCCTTGCAGGGCCCCGGCGACGGCATCTTCGCCTTCGATATAGTCGTTGAACACCTCGATCTCGGCGTCCGAGCCCAGGCTGTCCCAATCGGCGGCGCCGAGGGCGGCGTTCTGGTAATCGTCAAGGATGGCGATGCGGGTGGTCATGGCGTTCCTCGGGGGGCCCGGTTCAATCGGTTGTCAGGCCGCGTCGGTGACGAAGACCCCGCCCCGGGGGCCGGTGTTGAGGCGGTCGGCGAACCGGGGCTCCAGCTTGCGGCCGTTGTGGAGGTTGACCCACAGCCTGAGCAGGTTGCGCCGGCGTTCGGGCTCCGGGTGGTCCTCGAAGCCGCCGCGGGCGTGGAGAATGGAATAGTTGTTGAGGATCTGGATGTCGCCCTGCTGAAAATCCATGTCATAGCGGATGTCGGGGCGATGGGCCAGTTCGGCCACCGCCTCGACGGCTTCCAGGGCCAGCCCCTGCAACGGCTCACCCGCCTTGACCATGCCGTCCTTGATGGTCTTGACGTTGAAGCGGCAGCTCAGCCGGCCGTCGAAGTAGCTGAACACCGGGACCCGGTTGAAGGTCACCTCGTCCGGATCGCCGGTCGAGCCTTCGCCACGCAAATCGAAATGAAATCCCGCCGCGAGCGGCTCCAGGTATTCGGGATGAGTAGCCAAAATCTCGTTATGGATGGTCATGGCGCTGGTGATCTGGCTTCCGCCGCCCTTTTTCGCCGGCTGGGCGCAAAGCAGCCCGACGGTGTCGGCGGGATCGCAATGGGGCGAGATGTGGGCATTGGTGGTGTAGCCGCGTACGTTGTTGGATTGGTAATCGACGCCGGTGTCGCTGACGTGGGCGATTAACTGGCCGCGGGCGTTCTGCGAGATCGGCGTGCCCAGATGGACGCCGATGCCCCAATAGAGGGTCTTCAGGGTCTGTTCGTCGTAGCGCCCGGTGTCGAGCCCCCGGATCAGGGCGCAGCCACGTCCGTTTTCAAGCTGTTCGGCAATGTCGCCCATGGTCGCGGAAAGGGTCGGCAGCGGGAAGTCAATGGCCCCGAACTCATAAAGCTCCAATCCCTTTTCGCCGACCTCTTCGACGGCGGCTTCCAACTCGGCGATTTCGGCCGCACCCAAGGGATAAATCCAGCCGTCGTCGGCGGCAAGTTCGGCGGGGGTCCACGCCGACGGTCCGGTGACGGGCTCGGTCAGGATTTCGCTCATCCGGGTGTCCTTTATTTTTGTTTTGTGGCTCAATTGTAGGGTAATACGCCGGCACATTGTATACAATTGCGCCGCATTGAGAATTGAGGAGCAAAACCATGACTTGGTTGGAAGGAAACGGCCGCGACACGCCCCCGGCGGGCGAAAGGCTGCAAGCGCTGATCGACAGGCCCGAAATCCTCGGCGTGCCGGGGGCGCACAACGGGCTGGCCGGCATGCTGGCCAAGGAAGCGGGGTTCGAGGCGCTCTACATTTCCGGCGGCGCGGTGACGGCGACGTTGGGCCTGCCCGACTTGGGCGTTATGACCATCGAGGAGCTTTGCTTCATCACCCGCCAGGTGTCGCGCTCCACGGACCTGCCGCTGATCGTCGACGGCGACACCGGCTACGGCGAGGTATTGAACGTCATGCGCACGGTGAAGGAACTGGAGCACGCCGGGGCCGGGGCCGTGCACATCGAGGACCAGGTGGTGGCGAAAAAATGCGGCCATTTAAACGACAAGCGCCTGATCCCGCCCGAGGACGCGGCGGCCAAGATCAGCGCCGCCGTCAAGGGACGGTCCCACCTGCGGATCATCGCCCGCACCGACGCCGCCGCCGTCGAGGGCCTGGAGGGCGCGATTGCGCGGGCGAACCTTTACAAAGAGGCCGGTGCCGACGTGGTGTTCCCCGACGCGCTGCCGTCCGAAGTTGACTTTCGCACCTTCGCCGATTCCGTCCCCGGGCCGAAGATGGCCAACATGACCGAATTCGGCCGCACGCCCTATTTCACCGCCGAGCAGTTCCAGGACATGGGCTATGACATCGTCATCTGGCCGGCGACGTCGATGCGAGTGGCGGCGGGGGCGATGCAGGAACTTTACGCGCATATCCGCGACCACGGCGGCGCCGAGGCGCTGATCGACAAGATGCCGAGTCGGGCCGAGCTTTACGAGACCATCGGTTATTACGATTACGAAGCCTTGGACGAAGGGATCGCCAAATCGGTGGTGCCGGAGACGCCTGGGGAATAAGCGGGCTTCAGGTTTCTTCCAGCAGACGGCGCAGCTTCTTCACCGCCTCATTCGGGGCCGTCAGCACCGGCCGCCCGGGAACCTCGGCAATGGCGTCCCGGGCGCCGGACATCGAGAACTGCGCCAGTATCAGGACATCGACATCGGTCATTTCCGCCGCCGCTTCGGCGATCAGCCGGTCGTGTTCGTCTTCGCGGCTGTCCCGCAACGCCTCCAGGGCGCCAGGCACGTGGCGCAGGTCGATGTCGGGTTTAAGCCCCCGGGCCTCGGCGGCGACGTCCAACTCGCCGGCAAGGGACGCGATGGTAGGTGTGAAGGTGGCCAGCCCGCCGATGCGCGAACCCTCTGACGCCCCCTGGGCAAGCGCCGCCTCGATCATAGCCTCGTCGGGCTTCAACACCGGGATTTCGATGCTTTCGCGGGCCGCCTCGATGGCGGCGCCGAAGGCCGAACAGGTGAACAGCACCCCGTCTGCTCCAGTTTCGACGCCAAAGTGGATTAACGCCGCCATGCGGTCCGTGAACGCATCGGTCAATTCCCTCGCCTCGGCCAGATCGGTGGCCAGCGAGGCCTCCGTCAGGTCGACGATCCGGGCCTCGGGCCATAGCCGCGCGAAGGCGCCGTGGATCGGCCCCTGGGCCACGGTCACCGCGTGAATAAGCTGGATTCGGGGGTGCGCCAATTTTGTTCCCATTCGCTGCCCGGGGGCATTGGTCAAAAGCCGACCTTGGGGTAACCTAGAGCCAACCGAAGATTAAACGACCCGTAACCCAGGGGGAAGAACTCACCGATGGCCTCCTCGCCCAACGATACCCTTGTGGTCGAAACCACCGACGCCATCTGCCGCATTACGCTGAACCGGCCGAAGTCGCTCAACGCCATCAACCCGGACATGGCCCGGGCGCTGAAGCAGGTGGCGGCAGAGATCAAGGCGGACAAGGCGGTCCGGGTCGCCGTCATCCAGGGTGCCGGCGATCACTTCATGGCCGGCGGCGACGTCAAGGGGTTCAAGGCGCTGCTCGACGAAAACCCGGACGAGGCGGCCATCCGCGCCCATTTCGACGAAATGCTGACCATCGTCCACGGTTTCATCGCCGATTTCAGGCAGATGCCGAAGCCGGTCCTCGGCAGCGTCCAGGGCGCCGTTGCCGGGGCCGGGTTCAGCCTGATGCTGGCCTGCGACATGGTGCTGGCAGCGGACGATTCGTTCTACACGCTCGCCTATTGCCACCTGGGCACTGCCCCTGATGCCGGGTCCACGTTTGCCCTGCCGAGGACGGTGGGGCTGAAGAAGGCATCCGAGATCGCGCTTCTGGGGGACCGCTTCGACGCGGCGGAGGCGTTCCGGTGCGGCCTCGTCAACCGCCTGGTGCCGGCATCGGAATTGCAGGCGGAAACCGATAAACTGGCCAAGCGCCTGGCCGAAGGCCCGGTGCGGGCCTATGCCGAGACCAAGGCGCTGTTGAACGGGTCGCTCACCCGGTCGCTGGAGGAACAACTAGCGGCCGAAACCGCCGCATTCGCCAATTGCACCGTGACCGAGGATTTCAAAGAGGGAGTCACCGCCTTCGTCGAGAAACGCCCGCCCCGCTTTACCGGGTCATAAAGAGAGGACACCGAAATCGCCAAGAAGAAACCGGGCAGCCTGGAGGGGAAGACCGCCCTTATCACCGGATCGGCCCGCAACATTGGCCGCGCGACGGCGCTGGCGCTGGCGGCGGACGGCGCCAATATCGTCGTCAACGCGGTTCAGGATACGGAGGCCGCCGAAACGGTCGCCGAAGAGATCGCGTCGGCCGGCGGCGAGGCCATCGTCCACATGGCCGACGTCACCGACCGTAAGGCGGTGAAGAAAATGATTGATGCGGCCATCGGCGCCTTCGGCAGCGTCAATATCCTGGTCTGCAACGCCTCGGCCCGCAGCCAGAAGCCGTTTACCGAGATGACCTACGAGGAATGGCGCCGGGTCATCGACATATCGCTGGACGGATCGTTCTTTTTGGCCCAGGCGGCGGTTTTATCGATGATCGAGAAAAGCTGGGGCCGGATCGTGACCCTCGGCGGCATTTCATGGCACGTCGGCACGCCGGGGCGGGTGCATAACCTGGTCGCCAAATCGGGGCTGGTCGGTTTCACCCGGGGCCTGGCGGTGGAACTGGCCCAACACAACATCACCGTCAACTGCGTATCGCCCGGCTTCATCAACACCGAGCGCCCGGCCTCGGCCGGCAAACGCCCGGCGTTGAAGGTCAACCCGCCGGTGGCCCGCATGGGCGAAACCGACGAGATCGCCTCCATGATCCGCTATCTGTGCCAGCCCGAGGCCGCCTACATCACCGGCCAGACCCTGCACGTCAACGGCGGCATGTATTTGGGCGGTTAGGGAGGCGGCTAAGGAAGCGGTTAAGAGAGGCGGTCAGTTGTCCGGCGGTCCCTTGAGCTCCACCGTGTTGCCCTCCGGGTCTTGGATATAGAGAGACGGTCCGTCTCCCTCGGCCCCATAGCGGGTCGCCAAGTCTCCCGCCTCTATCCCGTGCGCCCGGAGATGGGCGCGGATTTGGGCTTCGTCGAAGGGATCGATCCGCAGGCAAAAGTGGTCCATGTTGCGGGCTTCGGCACCCGGCGCGGCGCCGCCTTTTTGGCCCAGTTCGCCGTTAACATCGACAAGATCAATCAGCGAGCGGCCAGCCCGAAGCTGAATCAGGCCCAAATCGTCCTTGCGGCGCTCCACCGCGCATCCCAGGACGTCTTTGTAAAACCGGATCACGCCTTCCACGTCAACAACACGAAGGACCACATGATCGATGCCCTGTACGGTAAAGGCCGTCATCTCATCCTCCGATCATTTTCACTAATTCCAGCGTGCGCCGGGCCTGATCGACGACCGGATAATCGACGAAAAAGCCGTCGACGACGATGGAGGCCGACCCGGCGGCTTCGGCTTCCTCGAAGGCGGCGATGATGTTTTCCGCCTTCGCCACTTCTTCGCCGCTGGGGGTGAAGGCTTCGTTGACGACCGCCACCTGGCCGGGATGGATGCAGAACTTGCCCTGGAAGCCTAAGTCGCGGACCCGGCCGGCGGATTCCTTCAAGCCGACCTTGTCCCGGTAATGCACCCACACCGTATCCAGGGGCGCATCAAGCCGGGCCACCCGCGACGCCAGCGCGATGGCGGCCCGGGCCGGGGTCAGCTCCCATTCGTCCAGGGTCAGGCGCATGCCCATATCCTTGGCGAAATCGACGGCGCCGAAGCTGAGCCGCCGGACCCGCGAGCCGCATCCGGCGATGTCCGAGACGGCGGCCAGTCCCTTCGCCGTTTCGATGATCGGCACGATGTCGATGGCGCCGGGCTCCATGTCTTGATCGCTCTCCAGCTTCGCCACCTGGTTATCGGCGGATTGCAGCTCGGCCGCCGTCTCGGCCTTGGGCAGCACGATCCCGTCCAGCCATGGGCCGACCACTTGCGCCAAGTCGCCTTGGCAGAATTCGGTGTCGAAGGCATTTACGCGGACATAGCCAAGGCCGTCCCGCGGCCGTTTCAGGGCTTCGACGACGGCGGCCCGGGTGGCCGGCTTTTCGGCCAGGGGAACGGCGTCTTCGAGGTCCAGGATCGCCGCGTCGGCGCCGGCGCCGAAGACCTTTTTCGCCTTGCGCGGATGGTTGCCGGGCGCGAACAACAGCGACCGGAAGGGACCTCGGGTCATGACGGGATTAGGAGCGGGGCGGGTTGATCAGACGGAGGATTTCCTCTTCGGAGATCCTGTTGCCCTCGTTGATGTCGTTATCGGTCTCGTAGCGGTCGCCGAAGCAGGCTTCGCCGACGATGCCCCGCATTTCGACGGTTAGCTGATCATCAATCACCGGCTCTCCCTCGGCCCGGGCGTCGTCGCCAAAGACCAAGGCCGCCATCAGAGCCACAAGACAAAGACCGGTACGCATAGGCAATTCTCTCCGTCGCCGGCAAGCATAGCCCCGGCGATACCGTTTGTCACCACGCCACTAATCCCCCCTCTTAATCCCATTCGGGCCCGGCCCATTGGGCGTCCTGATCCAACGGGAAGACCGGGCGCGGCAGGTTGTTGAAATCGAACCGCGACAGCACCGGCGACGTCAGGCCGGGGGCGTCGACCTCGATGACTCGGTCGTCATCGAAGAATTCGTCGAAACCGGCGCGGAAATGGCCCCGCGACTTGACCACCACGGTGCGCGCCTCGGCGATGTCGAGCCCGAACATCTCGAAAAACACCGGATCCGCGCATTGCTTGCGGTTGGAGACGACGACGACCTTGATCCGGCCGTCCAGGTCCAGCAGCGCCGTCGGCCCGAGGCTCAAGGCCCGGCCGCCCCAAAGGCCGCGGCGGCCGACGCACTCACCGTCGGAAAGGGCCAGGACCTTCGCCGGGGCCTCAAACTTTTTTGAATATTCGGTTTCGTCGGCAGCGTTGAAGGTGGCGTCGAAGGATGCGCCTTCGCCCCGCTTATTAGCTTCCCCGGCCAAGGCCGGATCGAAAAAGACCCCGAGCAGCACGCCAAACGCCCCGGCGTCATGGAGCGCGCTCAGAATCCAGGTGGTATTGCCGCCGCCCCCGCCGCCGGGATTGTCGGCGACGTCGGCAAAGATCAGGGCCGGGCGGGTTTCGTCTTCGCCGTTCCTGACCGCCTCGGCCACCGCGTCGTCGAGGGACGTCAGCGGTTTCTGGAAACGTTCGCGCATGTCCCAGGCGCGGCGGGCGATGTCCTCGGCCAGGCCGCGGGCGGCAGCTAGGTCGCTACGCGCGGTGACGATGACGGCGAGGCCGTTCTTGGCAAGGTCGCTGAAAGCGAAGCCGCCGACCACCGAGACATTGACGATGGCGTCGCCTTTCGCCTGCTGGCCGTAATTTATCAGGTCCGCATAGGGCCCCCGGGCGGTGAGCATGGTCACCGTCGGGGCGACGATGGGCAGGCGGATGAAGGCGGCCTGCGGCTTCATGCCCTCGAACATCTCGGCCATCACCCGGGCCGCTTCCTGGGCGCGTTCGTACTGATCGACGTGGGGATTGGTGATGTAGGAAATCAGCACGTCCGTCTGTTCGACCATGGTGCCGGAAATGTTGGCGTGCAGGTCCAGCGTCGCCACCAACGGCACACCCGGGCCGACCACGGACCGCGCCATCTCGAAAAGCTCGCCGTCGGGGTCGTCGGAAACGGTCGCCGTCATGCCGCCGTGGGCGCTGAAAAAAACCCCGTCCAGCGGCCCGGCGTCGGTGAGGCGGCGGCGCATCTCGCCCATGGTGGCGTCGAAGAACCCCTGCTCGCAGGGGCCGCTGGGTTCCGAGCACGTGACCAGGATCGGCACCGGCTCCCACGGGATTGCGGTACGGTCCATTTCATCCACGAAACCGGAAATTTCGGCCGGCTGAATGGGGTTGTCCTTGCTCAGGTCGGCCAGGATGTCGTCGCCGGTCAGGTAACACAGCAGCCGGAAAGACGCTTCCTCGCAGACGGGAGCGAAGGCGTTGCTTTCCAGGTGCATGCCCAGGAGGGCGATGCGTTTTTTTGCGTCGTTGGCGTTCACGGATTTTCCCTTCCAGGCGCCAGGATACCACCTGTTCCGGGTTTGCCCAATGCCGCCGCCTTCGGATAGGCTGAGCCATGGCGAAGGCGCTTTCCGAGTCCGATCTCAGTCGTTTCCAACGCGACGGGTTCCTTTTCCCGGTGCCGGCGATCGGCGCCATTGAGGCGGCGGCGCTTTACCGGCGGCTCGCCGACCACGAGGCCGAACACGGCCCCCTGCCCCAGAAAATGCGCCAGAAGGTGCATCTGCTGTTCACCGGGTTCGCCGACCTGGTCCGCAACGAGGCGATCCTGGAAGCGGTCGAGGACGTCATCGGCCCCGACATCCTGGTCTGGGGCACGAACCTGTTCATCAAGGACCCCCGGGACCCGGCCTTCGTCTCCTGGCACCAGGATTCGACCTACTGGGGGCTGGAACCACCCGACCTGGTCACCGCCTGGGTGGCGTTGTCGGACGTGCCGGTGGAAAGCGGGGCGATGAAGTTCATCCCCGGCAGCCATACCCGGGGGCAGTTGGCCCATCATGACACCTTCGATGAAAACAACCTGCTGACCCGGGGCCAGTCCCTGGACATGGACGAAAGCCGAGCCGTTCCGGCGCCCTTGACCCGGGGCGAGATGTCGTTGCATGACGTGCGCCTGGCCCATGCCTCGTCGGCCAACGAAACCGGTGAGCGCCGGGTCGGCATCGCCATCCGTTGCATCCCACCCCACGTCCGCCAGACCGAAGGCCGCACCTCGGCGACTCTGGTCCGCGGCCGGGACGATTTCGGCCACTTCGACCCGGAACCCCGGCCAACGGCCGACATGACCCCCGATGCCGTCGCCGCCCACGAGGCGGCGATGAGCGAACGCTTCGCCAACCTTTACGCGGACGCGGAAACGCGCCCAGTCTAAAAGGCCGTCGTTGCGATTGGGGATTCCGTGAAAGCGGCGGTTATATCTGGCGCAGTTTCGGATCGAGCGCGTCGCGCAAGGCGTCGCCGAACAGGTTGAATCCGAACACGGCGAGGCTGATGGCGATGCCGGGCCAGACCGCCACCCATGGTGCGCTTTCGGCGTATTCCTCGGCCCCGCCCTGCAGCATCAGGCCCCAGGCCGGCGTCGGCTCCTGGACGCCCAAGCCTAAGTAACTCAACGACGCCTCCAACAGGATTGCCTGTCCGACGAAGGCGGTGAGCATGATCAAAAACGGCGCCATGACGTTGGGCACCATGTGGCGAAGGATGATCCGGGTATGGCTATAGCCAAGCGCCCGGGCCGCATCCACATAGGGAATTTCGCGAATGGCCAGGGCGCTGGACCGGACCACCCGGGCGCAGCGGGGAATAAATGGAATGGTGATGGCGATGATGACGTTCTGGGTGCCGGTGCCGAAGATCGAAACCACGGCCATGGCCATGATGATCAACGGAAAAGCCATGAAGACGTCCATGACGCGCTGGAAAATAAGGTCGAAGCGGCCGCCGAAGTAGGCGCTGGCGACGCCCAGGACCAATCCGATGCAGGCGCCGATCATGGCGCAGGAGAAGCCGACGAACAGCGCCGTGCGGGCGCCGTAGATGATGCGGGTCAGGATGTCGCGCCCGAACTGGTCGGTGCCCAACCAGAAGTCTGCCCCTGGCGGCGTCAGCATGAATTCAAACGCGTTCTCTTCCGGATCGTAGGGCGACAGGACGTTGGCGAAGACCGCCAGCAAGATCATGACCACCACAACCACTGCCCCGAAGACGCCCAACGGGTATTTGCGGGTTAACTCGAGGGTGACTTGGTGCCAAGGCTTTTTCTGGACAAGGTCTTCGAATCCACTTTCAGCCCGGATTTCAGATACGGCGACCATCGGACGTTCCCTTAGCTGTAGCGGATGCGGGGGTCGAGCCAGGCGTAGAAGAGATCGACCACTAAATTGGTGAACACGAACACGGCGACCACGATCATGACCAGTGCCTGGGTCAAGGAGTAGTCGTTATTGAGCACGGATTCGACAAACAGCTTGCCAAGGCCGTTGAGGTTGAAAACCTGTTCGGTGACGACGAGCCCGCCCATCAAGAAGGCGAATTCGATGCCGATGACGGTTACCACCGGCAGCAGCGAGTTCTTCAGCGCATGGCGGTTGATGACGATCTTCTCAAGCAGGCCCTTGGCGCGGGCGGTGCGGATATAGTCCTCGCGCAATACTTCCAATAGCGCCGATCGGGTCATGCGGGTGGCGACCGCCGAATAGCGGTATCCCGTGGCCACCGCCGGCCAGATCAACTGCGCAAGGTTGCCGCCCAGGTCTTCGAGCGGCGACACATATTCGATGGGCGGCATCCACGGTTCGCCTAACCAATGCTGGGTAAAGATCAAAAGCCCCAGGATGATCATGATGCCCAACCAGAAAGACGGAATAGCGATGCCTAAAATACTGAAAGACCGGACCACGTAATCGATCCAGGTGTCCTGTTTGACCGCCGAGATGACGCCCAAAGGGATTGAGATGATGACGGCGACGAAGGTGGCCATGAAGGCGACCTGCAACGACAACTGGAAGCGCAGCCCAATCTCGAAGGTGATGGGCTTACCCGTCCACATGGAATCGCCGAGATCGAAAATGAAAAACCCCATAACAAAATCGGCAAACTGAACGAGGATGTGGTCGTTGAGGCCCAGGTTATTCCGGCACAGTTCAATCTCGGCCGGATCGGCATAGAGGCCGGTCCCCGCGAGGCGTAATTCGCAGATGTCCCCGGGAATAAGCCTTAAAAGGAAAAAAACGAGTACCGCCGCCCCAATAAGGGTCGGGATCATCAGCAATATGCGCTTGACAATATATTTATACATATAACGGGTGATAACGGTTGGCCGAGTCCCCCGCCCACCTCCAGTTAAAGCGGTGGGCGGGGTCCGGTTATTGGTATTCGGTAGCCGCTACCTGTCCAGCCAGACGTTGTCCAGATGTTGGTTCAAGTAGTGGCTCGGCGCGATCTTCCAGCCCTTCACGTAGGAACGGTGCGGGTTGATCTTGTACCACCAGAGCGTAACCCCCATATGGGCCTCGTCGCTGAGGGCCCGGGTCTCGAATTTACGCATGATGGACCGCTGTTCACTTTCCGTCCCGGCGCGCAGCAGCTTGTCATATAGGTCCTCAAGTACCTGGTCCTTGTAATTGCCATAGTTGTTGCCGGCACTGCCCAGGAACTTACTGACGTCGGCGATCGGGTTGATCACCGACTGGCAGTTGAAGTCGATCGATATGTCGAAGTCGCTGGACTTGCGAAGCGTTGCATAGAACGGGCCCGAGGGCTGAACCCGCTGCTTGGCCGTGATGCCGACCTTCTTCCACTGGCCGACCAGCCACGTGCCGACAACCTTGTAGGGCTGATCGACGCCGCGGTTGGAGAAGTCCAACTTCAGGTCCCCGGCTCCGGCTTCGGCCAAAAGCTTCTTGGCCTGGGCGCGGCTGGCCTTCATGTCGGTGGCATAGCCGGTGAGCTTCAATAGTTCGGCCTTGGTCGCCGCCAGCGGATGTTTCGGGAATACGACCCCGCCCACCGTCTTGACGATGGCGATCCGCTGTAGGTACTTGGACCCGCCCCAGCGGTCGACAGCTAGAGACAACGCCTTTTTCACCCGCGCGTCGTTGAAGGGCTTGCGCTTCTGGTTTGGGGTGTAGAAAAGGGCGCAGTTCCAGTCGCTTTCCTGGACCGTAATCTTGTCGCCCAGCGCCTTCACCAGGTCGTCACGGGCCTTCGGCGGGAAGCCGCGGAACTCGATAGACGCCCGGTCGCCGCGGATGGCCTGCAGGCGGATGGCCATCTTTGGAGCCGCGATCGCCTTGTACCCATCGAGATAGGGTTTTCCCTTGTGATGGTAGCCGTCGTACCTCTTGCCTTCGACGAACGATCCCGGCTGGTGCTGCACGAAGGTGAACGGACCGGTGCCGTTGATGTTCTTCTTGTGCCAGTTGAAGCCGTGCTTATCCAGATCCTTCTTCGAATAAACGATGTTGAACGGTGTCGCCACCGCCGGAATGAAGGCGCCCGACGGGAACTTCAGCTTAAAGACCACGGTCGTCGCGTCCGGCGCGGTCACCGAATCGACCATCTTGAAGAACGCTTTCCGGGCGCTAGGAACGCCCTCCGGCGGGAAGATGATCTTCTGGTAGGTGGCGACGATGTCGGCCGACGTCAACGGCGTGCCGTCGTGGAACTTCACACCCGTGCGGATCTTGAAGGTATACTTTTTGAACCCATCCGTGCCCTTGGGAACGCTCCCTTCGCAGAGGTCGCAGACAAAGTCGGTCGGCGACGACGGATTTTCGGGGTTGACCCGGATCAAAAGGCTGTAGAGCGGCCGGATCGGGTGAATCACCCCGAAGGTCGTTTCGCGGTGAAGGTCGTAAGAAGGAATCTTACTGCCGACCACGAAGTTCAAGATACCGCCCTTCTTAACCGCATGGGCGGGGCCGGCGGTTCCGACCGCGCCAAGGGCCAAACCAGTCCCCAGGGCGAACGAAAGCGCCAATTTAGAGTAGACGTTTCTCATTAGTGTCTCCTTCCCAGTGATTCGAGAAGCTTATCCTCCGCTTC
>PTLK01000003.1 GCA_002938075.1 Alphaproteobacteria bacterium MarineAlpha3_Bin3 | reverse complement strand
CACCACGAAAGCGAAATCGTCCGGCTAGGCGAGAAGTTCGACAACCACATCATCGACCCTGATGCGCCGTCGGCGGCACGTGTGGTCTATGACTATTATGGCGGCAAGGAAGCCTTTCCCAACGTCGATGTCGATTTGATGGAAGCGGTGGATAAGGGCGATTCCGCCCAGTTCACCATGGAAGAAGTGCTCAAGCCCACGGGCTGGGCGCTGTTGAACTTCCTCATGGACGCCCGCACCGGTCTGGGCCGGTTCCGGGGCTTCCGCATTCCCAATTACGAGCTGATGATGGAGCTGATCGAGCGCTGCCACGATCATAACATCGACCAGATCCTCGAACTGCCCGACGTCAAGGAACGGGTGGACCTCTATTTCGAGCAGCAGGAAAAGTTCGCCGAACAGTTAAAGCGTTGCTCCACCGTCCATCAAAACCTGGTTGTTTTGGACCTGCGCGAGGAGGAGACCATCCATGCCGGCAACAGGTTCATAATTTACGCGCTCTTCCCCGACTGCAATATCTCCATGCACGTGATGATGGGGCGCGAACAAATGAATATTGTCTTTGCCGTCGGCAAATCCATCTTCGACAAAAGCTCGAAGACTGATATTGGCCAGTTGATGCTTGAATACGGCGGCGGCGGGCACCACGCGGCGGGAACCTGCCAGATCGACACGCCCGAGGCCGAAAAGGTGGAGCGCGAGCTGATCGCCAGGATCACCGCCGACGGCTGAACGTTTGCGGGCGTCTCAGACCCTTAGCCTTATAAGAAATCGGCGAAGTTGATGGCGTAGTGCGCGGCGATTCCCGGCAGCACCGAACCCGTGCGCAGGTAAAGCACCATCAGCACCACGCCAGCGATGCCGGCGACGACCATCGACGTCAGTCCGTGCGACCAGTGGATCAGGGCAAAGACGATGGCCGATACGAGGACCATGGCAGCGGTTCCCGAAAGATAGCGCGCCGCCAAAACGGCGAAGACGCCGCGAAAAACGAATTCCTCGCTCACCGCCGTCAATGCCAGCCCGAAGGTGATGTCCGTCCAGTAAAACAGGCCCGGGGTCAACGGCGGATAGCGGAACAGCACCAGGCTTTCAATCTCGATCGGCACCAGGACGCGGAAGAAATAATTGGCGAAGATCACCGCCCCAGTACTGAGCACGGCAAGGGTGACGGCTTCTTTTAGGGTGGCCTTCAGCTTGATCGTGCTTGCGGCGGCCCGGCGAAGCGGAAGGACCGCGAACAAAACAATCAAAGCCAGCATCTTCGATCCGTAATCGGCGGCCAGCCACTGGGGCGCGGTCTCGATATTCAGAAAGATAAAATCGTTGAGGAAAAAGGGCCCCGTCAAAAGCGCCAATATTCCTACGTCGGGCCAAAAAGACGGTGTTTTCAGGTTCTTTGGTGACATGGCCAGCTGCTGAAGGAGCGCCTTTTATTTTCAAGTTTCTATATTTGACATCTTGGTTCGTTACAAATCCATCCCAGTGTTCCAAAATTAAAAAACTTTTTATTCCTAATTCTTTATAAATCCTAATTCTTTATAAATAAGCATAGGTTCCTAATGACGGGAAGACACTTATATATGACAATGTTCCCATGTTGAAGCACACCGATGTCTGGAGAGCAATCGACCGGTTGGCCCGGGAGTATGGATACTCCGCGTCCGGGCTGGCCCGGCAGTCCGGCCTAGACCCGACGACCTTTAACAAAAGCAAACGGGTCACCCGCGAGGGAAAGCTCCGCTGGCCGAGCACGGAAAGCGTCTCAAAGGTGCTCGCGGCGACGGGCGCCAGCCTGGCTGAATTCGTTTCATTCACGAGCGACGGCGAAAGCGCCGGCGTCTACCGGAATATTCCGTTAATCGGTTTTGTTCAGGCGGGCGCTTCGGGATTTTTTGACGATGTCGGTTATCCCACGGGCGGGGCTTGGGATGAGATTCCGTTTCCCGGTCTCGGCGATCCCTACGCCTATGCCCTGGAAGTCACAGGCGACAGCATGGAGCCAGTGTTCCGTGACGGCGATTCGATCATCGTTTCACCCCAGGCCAATATCCGCCGCGGCGACCGTGTCGTTGTCAAAACCAAGGGCGGTGAGGTCATGGTCAAAGTGCTGCTCCGCCAATCGGCCCGCAAGTTGGACCTGCAATCCCTCAATCCCAACCACGAGGACCGCAGCCTGTTGATAGAAGAAATTGACTGGATGGCCCGCGTGGTTTGGGCAAGCAAATAAGCCGTCCCTTTCTGTATCTAACTATCTTAAAAAAATGATACCGCAGTCAGGGGCTGCCCGGGATGAAGCGCCGGTCAGTGGGCGAGGTCTTCGCCGGCGATGGCGCGCTTAATCAGGTCCTGAGTTTCCTGCAACCCGTAAAGGGCGATGAAAGACCCCATCCGGGGCCCTTGGGATTGGCCGAGAAGAATCTCGTAGAGCGCCCTGAACCAGGCCTTCAGGTCGGGGAAGGGGTGGCGCTTGCCGACTTCATAAACTTCCGTTTGGATGGTTTCGGCGTCGGCGTCAGCGGCAAAGCCGCCCAGCACCGCCAACAGGTCCTCCAGCGCCGCCTTTTCGTCGTCGGTCGCCTTGCGGTAATTCTTCGCCGGCTTGACGAAATCCCGGTAGTAGTTGACGGCGTAATCGAGGAACTTGTCCAGGATGGGGGCTGCTTCCGGCGAAGCATCGGGCCGGTAGCGGGAAATGAAATGCCAAAGCACCGCCTTGTCCTCGGTGTGACAGACGCTGGCCAGGTTGAGGAGAATGTTGAAACTTAAGTGAGCTTCCTCGTGCGGCGGGGTTCCCTGATGGATGTGCCAGGCGGGATTATTCAGCTTCTTGGCGTCGTCCTGTTGGGGCAAACTCGAAAGATGGCTTAGATAATCGTCGACGTTACGGGGGATGATGTCGAAAAATAGCCGCTTCGCCGTTTTCGGTTTTTGATACATGAACAGCGACAGACTTTCCGACGGCGCGTAGCGTAGCCATTCCTCCACCGTCAGTCCGTTGCCCCGGGATTTCGAAATTTTCTCGCCGTTTTCGTCGAGGAAAAGCTCGTAGGTGAACCCCACCGGCGGTTCGCCGCCCAGGATGTGGCAAATTTTCCCCGAAAGCTTCACCGAATCGATCAGGTCTTTGCCCGACATCTCGTAATCCACATCGAGTGCCGCCCACCGCATGGCCCAATCGGCCTTCCATTGCAGCTTGCAATGGCCGCAGGTGACCGGCACCTCGTTCTTGGCGCCGTCCTCGTCCTCATAGACGATGGTCCCGGCATCGGTGTCGCGTTCGATCACCGACGCCTGAAGCACTCGGCCCGTTTTCGGGCACACCGGCAGGAAGGGGCTGTAGGTGGCGCGGCGTTCCTCGCCCAAGGTCGGCAGGATGACGTTGATGACCGCATCGTAGCGTTCCAGCACCTCCAACAGCGCCTCGTCGAAGCGTCCGCTCTTGTAACATTCGGTCGAGCTCAGGAATTCATAATCGAAACCGAAGTCGTCCAGGAACGCCTTCAGCCGGGCGTTGTTGTGATGGCCGAAGCTCTCGTGCGTCCCGAAGGGATCGGGGATGGTGGTCAATGGCTTGCCCAGGTGCTTGGCCACCATATCGGGGTTGGGGATGTTGTTAGGCACCTTCCTAAGCCCGTCCATGTCGTCGGAAAAAACGATCAATTTGCTCGGCAGGTCGGACAGCAGCGAAAAAGCGTGACGCACCATTGATGTCCGGGCGACCTCGCCGAAGGTGCCGATGTGCGGCAGGCCCGAAGGCCCGTACCCAGTTTCGAACAGCACGTAGCCCTTTTCAGGCGTCTTGTCGCCGACGCGCTTCAACAGGCTTCGCGCCTCGGCGAAAGGCCAGGCGTTGGCGTTCTTGGCGTGGTCCTTGAGGTCCTTATTGGTCACGGCTATTTCCAGATCGGCTTGCCTGCGCTGGGTAGGCCATAGGCTTCCCATTTTCGGGTCACTTCGTCGATGATGTCGTCGGCCATGCGGATCTTGCGGCCCCAATCGCGGCGGGTTTCGGGCGGAATTTTGGTGGTGGCGTCGATCCCCATTTTGGAGCCCAGCCCCGATTCCGGAGACGCAAAATCCAAGTAATCGATGGGCGTGTTGTCGATCACCGTGATGTCGCGGGCGGGGTCGACGTTGGTGGAAACCGCCCAGATTACGTCTTTCCAATCGCGGGCGTCGATGTCGGCGTCAACGACGATAACGAATTTCGTGTACATGAACTGCCTCAGGTACGACCACACCGCCATCATGATCCGCTTGGCATGGCCGGGGTAGGCTTTCTTGATGGAAACAACCCCGACCCGGTACGAACACGCCTCGGGCGGTAGCCAGAAATCGACGATTTCGGGGAACTGCTGCTGGAACAAAGGCACGAAAACGTCATTAAGGGCCTCGCCCAGTACCGAAGGCTCATCGGGCGGGCGGCCGGTAAAGGTCGAGAGGTAAATCGGGTCCTTGCGCATGGTGATGGCGCTGACGGTAAAGACCGGGAACGGCTCGACGGCGTTGTAATAACCGGTGTGGTCCCCATAGGGGCCTTCGTCGCCGTAATCATCCAGCGACACGTGGCCTTCGAGCACGATCTCGGCCTCGGCCGGCACCTTCAAGGGCACGGTCTTGCAGTCAACCAATTCCACCTTCTTGCCCCTGAGCAGCCCGGCGAACTGGTATTCCGACAGCGTATCGGGGACCGGGGTGACGGCGGCAAGAATGGTCCCCGGATCGGCGCCGATGACGGCGGCGGCGGGCAGGGGCTCGGTCTTTTTGTCCTTCCACCGTGCATGATGCTGCGCGCCCCCCCGGTGTTTAAGCCAGCGCATGTAGGTTGTGCTGGAGCCCGTGACCTGCATGCGGTAGATGCCGAGGTTGTAGTCGTCGCGGGCATCGCCGCCTTTCTTGCCGGCCTCGGGGCCCTGGGTCACCACCAGCGGCCAAGTGATCACCGGGGCCGGTTCGCCGGGCCAACAGGTCTGAACCGGCAGCCGCGAAAGGTCGATGTCGTTCCCTTTCAGCACCATTTCCTGGCACGGCGCCTTGGTGACCGTTTTTGGCTTCATGGCCATGACGGTCTTCACCATCGGCAGGGCTTTTACCGCGTCCCGCCAGCCTTCCGGGGGTTCGGGCTGGCGCAGGAAAGCCAGAGTCTCGCCAATTTCGCGAAGCTGGGCCGGCTCTCGGCTCATGCCCCAGGCGACCCTCTCGATGGTGCCGAAAAGATTGACCAGAACCGGCATGCCGAAAGACGCCCCTTCGTCGTCGACGACGTTTTCGAACAAGACCGCCGGGCCGCCTTCGGCAAGCAGGCGGGTCTGGATTTCGGTCATCTCCAGGTTGGGGGAAACCGGCTCGCCGACGCGCACCAGACGGCCGTCCTTCTCCAGGCGGTCGATAAAGTCTCTCAATGAAGAAAAGGCCATAATGCCAGTTCCTTATGCATTTATTGGCCTATTGACACCGCATGGGAGCGGGAGCGTCAAGGCACTTGGCCGTCCCTCCAGTTGTTTTCAGGCAAAAAGACCGATACCCTTTTCCGCCGCCCGCCTAGATCGAAAGATAGGGTGCCAAACGGCCTAATTGACGGGTACCCTTTATGTTAAACCGTAGTCAGGAATACCCAGTCTGAGCATTAAGTCCCTTTGATATAAGAGTTTAAGGCGTTGTCTGGGGTGATATAAAACACCATGGCGAAGAAAACGAAAAAAACGTCTGAACAAAACCAAGCCTCGAGTTTTGAGAGGCTGATCGAAATCGGCATCGCCCTTTCGGCGGAGCAGGATACCAGCCGCCTTATGGAAACCATTCTTCTCGAGGCCAAGGATATCTCCAATGCCGACGGCGGGACGCTTTACCTCAAGACCGAAGACAACAACCTGAATTTCGAGATCGTGCGCACGGATTCCCTCAAGATCGCCATGGGTGGAACCACCGGCAAGGAAATCACCTTTCCGCCGGTGCTCCTCTATGACCCGGAAACGGGCAAGGAAAACAAAGCCAACGTCGCCAGTTGCGCCGGCCTGACGGGGAAATCCATCAACATCCCCGACGCCTACGATTCGAAGGACTTCGATTTCTCCGGAACGCGGAAATTCGACAAGGGGACGGGATACCGGTCGAAATCGTTCCTGACCGTGCCGATGAAGAATTCCCAGGACGAGATTATCGGTGTCCTTCAGCTTCTCAATGCCCAGGACCGGGATACCGGCGAGGTTATCCCCTTCAGCAGCGATATCCAGCCCTTGATCGAAGCCCTGGCGTCGCAGGCCGCCGTGGCGTTGGACAACAAGCAGCTTTTGGACGCGCAGAAGCTTTTACTTGATTCGTTCATCAAATTGATCGCGTCCGCCATCGACGCCAAATCGCCCTATACGGGGGGACACTGCCAACGGGTCCCGGAATTGACCATGATGCTGGTCAATGCCGTATGCGAGGCCAAGGACGGACCGTTCGCCGATTTCTATCTCAACGAAGACGAATGGTACGAATTGCACATCGCCGGGCTGCTTCACGATTGCGGCAAGGTGACGACGCCTGAATACGTGGTCGACAAGGCTACCAAGCTGGAAACCATCTATGACCGCATCCATGAAATCCGCACCCGTTTCGAAGTGGTTAAACGCGAAGCGGAGATCGATTACCTGAAGGCCGTGGCGGACGGCAAAGGGGATCCGGAGAAGCTCCGCGCCGCATTGGATGAACGGCTGATCAAGCTGGACGATGACTTCGCCTTTATCGCCGAATCCAATATCGGCGGTGAATTCATGGCCCCGGAAAAAATAGAACGGGTCGAGGAAATCGCCAATATCCAATGGACCCGGACTATCGATGACCGGCTCGGCATTTCCTATGAAGAAAAGAAACGCAAGAACAGGACCAAGGCGGAAAAATTGCCGGTTGCCGAAAACCTGCTCTGCGACCGGGACGACCACATCATTTACCGCGAAGAGGAGACAGTCGCGGCCCAGGACGACCAATACGGTTTCAAGCTCGATGTGCCGGAACTCAAGTTCAATCTCGGCGAGGTCTACAACCTTTCCATCGCCCGGGGCACCTTGACCGCCGAGGAACGCTTCAAAATCAACGACCATATCGTACAGACGATCGTTATGCTGGAGCAGCTTCCGTTCCCCAAACATTTGAAACGGGTTCCCGAATATGCTGGCGGCCACCACGAAAAGATGGACGGCACCGGGTACCCGAAGAAGCTCAACAAAGACGATATGTCGATCCCGGCCCGGATCATGGCCATCGCCGATATCTTCGAGGCGTTGACTGCCGCCGACCGCCCCTACAAGGCGGCGAAGACCCTGAGCGAAAGCGTCAAGATCATGTCGTTCATGAAAAAGGACTCCCATATCGACGGCGATCTGTTCGAGATTTTTTTGACTTCCGGCGTTTACAAGGAATACGCCGATCAGTTCCTGGAAAAGGACCAGATCGATGAGGTCGATATCACAGAGTACCTTGATGGCAACGACTGAGGCCGGCGATTTTCCAAATGTCCCCGGACACCCTACACCGCGCTTTATCCTACCCTTATAAAATCCCGACGAATTCCTACATCGTTCACGGAGGAGAGCACCAAGAGCTTGCCCCCTGCGCCCCGATGCCCGACGTTTCCGGAAGGCGCCCGGTCCTTGCCGTCGGCTCCAATCAATCCCCCGAACAATTGATCCGCAAATTCAACGGATCGGATCTGGGCCCGATCCCGGTGATTCGGGCCCGGCTGAAGGATTTCGATATCGTCTATTCGCCGCACGTGGCTTCCTATGGGTCGATCCCGGCCACCCTCAGGCATTCCCCCGGCACCCGGGTCACGCTTTTCGTCGACTGGCTGACGCCGGAACAGGAATCCCACATGCACGAAACCGAAATCCCTATGGGGAATTACCATTTCGGGGAATTAGACGGCATAGAACTGCAATTGGACTTCGGCCCGGCCATGACGTCCGCCTATGTTTATTTGTCTCGTCGCGGATCTCTGACTCGGGACGGCTTTCCTGTCGCCCTGGCCGCCGTTCGGGCCGAAAACCGGATATGGGCTTCTCTCAGCCAGGAAGAAATCCAGAACCACGCCCGGGACGTAACGGCTGCCGGCCAGCCTCTCGAAGCCTTTATTAGGGCGGCGATAGAGGATGATTCGGCTAGGCAGGAAAGGACCCGGGCCCTGATGTCGGACGGCCTGCCTTTCAATTATTCCGGTTTTACCCCGATAGAAATTTGACCCGGCCCAAAAGGGTAATAATATTAAAAGAAATAGGGGAGATCGTCTCAAGCCCGAGGAGACGACCATGAGCTTTATGTGGCCGACAGCGCCCCCGGATTTCGTCGCTGCAATGAAAGCGGCCGAGGCCTTGGGCGTATCCGAATATGATTTTTTCCGGCTCGCCTTTCGTCGTTGGTCGGATCGCGAAGCGAATGAAAAGACGTTGGAACGTTCCTTCGTCGCCTACATGTTCCATCAGAACGTTCCGGTTTGGGTCCGGCATTTCAGCCGCGATGTTCTTTCCCGGGATGCCGCCGGAATATTGGATGCCGCCGAACTCGGCGCGCTTAAGTATCGGCATCATCCGCCGCCCCACCGCAACGGCCCGCTTTATATAGGTCTCATGGGGGCGATGATGGTGCTTTATTGCGTGGCTTTGCTTGATATCAGCTACGATCCCCAGACGTCGGCGCCGATGCCGTGTTATGGCGGCCCGGGGTTCAAGGTGATTGCTGAGATGGCCCATGCGATCGCCGGCAAGGAGTTACCGCATTGCGAGAATTTTAAGAAGCCTCGCTGAGCCCCGGTCAGCTCATCACCTGTCCGGCGACAATCCCGGCCAGGATTATCAAGCCGAAATTTCGGCTGGATTTAAACTTCGCCAAGCAGTTCTTGGGATCGGTGATATCGACGGTCCTGATTTGCCATGCCAGTTGGGAGGCGCCTATGGCGAGCGCCAGATAAAACGGCCATGGCATTCCCGCCAAATAACCGGTCATGGCCAACAAACAGACGGTGATGGTGTAAAAACCCATAAGCCATGGCCCGGTCGCGGCGCCAAACTTCAATGCCGTCGATTTGACCCCGATCAGGATGTCGTCCTCCTTGTCCTGATGGGCGTAGATGGTGTCGTAACCGAGGGTCCAGAAAATTCCCGCCGCGTAAAGCACCGCCGCCGAAAGGCCGAGTCCCCCCTTGACCGCCGCCCAGCCCAGCAGGGCTCCCCAATTGAACGTCAGGCCCAGAAACAATTGCGGCCAATAGGTTATCCGTTTCATGAACGGATAAAGTGCGACCAAAACAAGAGAACCGATGCCCAGTCCTATGGCGAAGGTATTGAATTGCAACAGCACCACCAACCCCAACAGAAGCTGTAGAGCCAAAAAAACCATCGCCTGGCGGACACTGACTTGGCCGCTGGGGATCGGCCGGGCCGCGGTGCGGGCGACGCGGGCGTCGAAATTCCGGTCGACGATATCGTTGACAGTGCATCCGGCGCCACGCATGACCAGTGACCCGATGACGAACAAAACCAGCATTTTTCCGTCCGGCCACGAAGGCGATGCCAGGGAAATGCTCCACCAGCAGGGAAGCAATAACAGCCAGGTTCCAATGGGCCGGTCCGCCCGGGCCAAACGCAGGTAGGGGCGCGTTCCCGTGGGCGCCAGCCGGTCGATCCAGCTTTCGTTGGGAATGTCGGTGGTGGTGCTGTCGGGATTATCCATCATGGCCGAAACTATACCCGAAACCGGCCCCGGCTCGGGAAACAGAACCCAGGAGTGTTTCCGTCTTCCTTGCCGAAAGCCGCCCGAACCGTATGATGAGAACAAGGTAATTAAATTTTCCCGCCATGACCCCATACAAAACCAAAACCCGTTTGTTCGTGGATGCCGGCCTGACCGCAGGCGGCGGCCTGGATGTCAGCGAAGCCCAGGCCCATTACCTGGGCCATGTCATGCGTCTCGGCACCGGCGATGGGGTCGTACTGTTCAACGGCCGAGACGGCGAATGGTCGGCGGTGATCGACAGCCTGGCAAAGAAACGGGGTGCGCTGACGGTCGAAAAATTATTGCGGCCGCAATCGGCGGAGCCCGGCCCGTGGCTGGCCTTCGCGCCGATTAAAAAGACGTCGACCGATTTCATCATCGAAAAGGCGACGGAATTGGGTGTTTCCCGGCTATGCCCGGTTTTTACCAAAAACACCAACACCACACGCATCAACCTGGACCGCTTTCGCGCCCACGCCATCGAAGCGGTGGAACAGTCCCAACGTCTGACGGTCCCCGAATTCATGGAGCCGCAAACGTTGGACCAATTTATCGCCGGGTGGCCGCCCGGCAGGATTCTCCTTCATCTTGACGAGAGCGGCGGCGGTCGGCCTATTGCCGAGGTGCTGGCCAGATTGCGGGATCAAGGCGGAGGCGATGAACCTTCATGCGGGTTCCTCAGCGGTCCTGAAGGTGGCTTTGATGCGAGCGAGCTTGACGCCCTCGGTAAACTGGACTTTGTCACCGGCGTCGATTTGGGCCCGCGTGTTTTGCGAGCGGATACAGCGGCGCTGTCGGCGCTGGCCTGCTGGCAGGCCCTCCTCGGCAGCGGCCACTAAGCCTATTCCTTATCAATACGAATAAAAGAAAACCATGGCCGGTGAAACGCTATCCCCCCAACAGCCCCTTGAGGGGAAAGAACAGCTAATCAGTTATCTGGAAGCCGGATGCAAGCCCGAAAAAGACTGGCGCATCGGCACCGAGCACGAAAAGTTCGCCTATCACCTAGCCGACCTGAAACCGCTGGAGTACGAAGGCTCGGCCGGGGTGCGGGCGCTTTTAGAGGGGCTGACCCGTTTCGATTGGCAGCCAGTGCTGGAAAACGGCAACCCAATCGCGCTATCGAAACCCGACGGCAGCTTCATCAGTCTGGAGCCGGCCGGACAGATCGAGCTTTCCGGCGCCCCGGTGGAAACCATTCATCAGACCTGCGATGAAGTCACAGGCCATCTGCAACAGGTGAAGGCCATCGCCCGTGAATTGGGGATTGGCTTTCTCGGATTGGGGCACAGGGCCAAGTGGCCGGGCAAGGACATGCCGTGGATGCCCAAGGGCCGCTACAAGATCATGCGCGAATACATGCCCAAGAAAGGCAAGCTGGGGCTGGAAATGATGCAGTCCACGTGCACAGTGCAGGTCAACCTGGATTTCGATTCCGAAGCCACCATGGTGCAGATGTTCAGGATCGCGCTTGCATTGCAGCCGGTCGCCACGGCGCTCTGGGCGAATTCGCCTTTCAAGGAAGGAAAACCCGCCGGGTTCCTGTCCTACCGCAGCCACATCTGGACCGACACCGATCCCGACCGCTGCGGCATGCTGCCGTTCGTTTTCGAGGACGGGTTCGGTTTCGAACGTTACGTCGATTACCTGCTCGACGTGCCCATGTACTTCGTTTACCGCGACGGAAACTATATCGACGCCTCAGGGCAATCGTTCCGGAATTTTATGGAAGGCGATCTGCCGGCGCTTCCCGGTGAAAAGCCCACGATGTCCGACTGGATCGACCATATGAGTACCGCCTTCCCCGAAGTGCGGCTGAAACAGTTTCTTGAGATGCGGGGCGCTGATGGCGGGCCATGGAGTCGCCTTTGCGCCTTGCCCGCCTTTTGGGTCGGGCTGTTATACGATAAAGAGGCCCGCGACGCCGCCTGGGATATGGTCAAGGACTGGACGATCGAGGAAATGCAGACCCTGCGGGACGAGGTGCCGCGGACCGCGCTCAAAACCACTTTCAGGAACAGAACCGTCAGAGACGTGGGGCTAGACGCCCTGCAGATTTCCCACCGCGGGCTTTGCAAAAGGGGCCATTTCGACAGTGTCGGCATGGATGAGGCCCATTTCCTGAAGCCCCTGTTCCAGATCGCTCATTCGGGACTGACCCCGGCCGAGGAGCTTCTGGCCGCCTACGAAGAACGGTGGGACCACTCTGTCGATCCGGTGTTCAAGGAATACTCTTATTAAACCGCCGTGCCGCCGACCGTCAGGTTATCGATCTTGAGCGTCGGCTGGCCGACGCCGACGGGCACGCCCTGGCCGTGCTTGCCGCAGGTGCCGATGCCGGGGTCCAACGCCATATCGTTGCCGGTCATGGAAACCCGGGTCAAAACGTCAGGCCCGTTGCCGATCAGCGTCGCACCCTTGACCGGCGGCCCCTTTTTGCCGTCCTCGATCAAATAGGCCTCGGTGCAGTTGAAAACGAACTTGCCCGACGTGATATCCACCTGACCGCCGCCGAAGCTGACGGCGTAAAGGCCTTTTTTTACCGATTGCAGGATTTCCTCAGGCTCGTGCTCGCCGGCCAGCATGTAGGTGTTGGTCATCCTCGGCATCGGGGCATGGGCGTAACTTTCCCGCCGGCCGTTGCCAGTGCTGGCGTCGCCCATCAGATGCGCGTTCATACGGTCCTGCATGTAGCCCATGAGGATACCATCCTCGATCAACACCGTGCGTTCCGTCGGCGTGCCCTCGTCATCGATGGTCAACGACCCGCGCCGGTCATCCATGGTGCCGTCGTCGATCACCGTCACCCCCGGGCTGGCGACCCGTTCGCCCATTAGCCCGGCAAAGGCGGAGGTCTTCTTGCGGTTGAAGTCGCCTTCAAGTCCGTGGCCGATGGCTTCGTGCAGCAGGATACCCGGCCAGCCGGGACCCAGGACCACCGGTACTTCGCCGGCCGGGGCGGCGACCGATTCCAAGTTGACCAGGGCCTGGCGCAATGCCTCGTCGACGACGGCCTTCCAGGCATCGGGCTCAAGGTAGCGATCATAGGTAACCCGGCCGCCAACTCCGTACGAACCGGATTCCATGCGTCCGTCCTTTTCCACCACCACCATCGCGTTGAGCCGCACCAGGGGCCGGATATCGGCGGCCCTGGCTCCGCCGGCGCGAATGATCTCCACCGCCTGCCAGTTTCCGGAAAGGGATGCCGAAACCTGAGCCACCCGGTCGTCCTTGCCGCGGGCATAGGCATCCATGTCGGCCAGCAGCTTGACCTTGGTCTCGAAGTCGACCAGGGCCAACGGGTTGTCGTCACGGTAGAGGTTCCGGTTGGTGCCCGGCGGCTCGGCAAAGGTGCCGCCCTTGCCGGTGCGGACCGTCTTCACCGTGTTGGCGGCGCGGCGAATGGCGTCTTCGCTGAGCTCGGAGGCGTGCGAATATCCCGTTGCCTCGCCGGCAATGGCACGAAGCCCGAATCCCTGCGTGGTGTCGAAGGCGGCGCTTTTGATTTTCCCGTCGTCAAAGACGACGCTTTCCGATTGGCGGTATTCCAGGAACAATTCACCGTCATCGGTCCCCTTCAGCGCGTCGTCGACAATGGACTGAACGCGGCCGCGGTCCAGCCCGGCGTGGGTAAAAAACAACTCATCGGTGGCGGCAAGGTCAGTCATGAGATCGTCCTTTGTTAAGACATTTATATAGGGAGTTTCCTGCCGAAAGGCGATGGCTTCTATGAAATTGACTATCTCCCAATTAAAAATTGTTCTTGACCTTTCCGGGCGACAGGGCTTTATTTTCCGCTGTTACGTGGTGATTTGGTCGACCGGCTTGCGCCCACGTTAAAAAAGCCCGCTAAAAGGTCGGAGCCATCGGAGCCCTGACCCCCAGCGGTTGGGGCTTTTTTCATGCCGGTCCGAGGTGAAACGGAGGACGCCTCCATGGGTGGCAAGAAATCTGATCCGGCAAATTGGCGCCAAAGCACCCGGCTTGTCCGGGGTGGGACGGAGCGCTCGGCGTTTGGCGAAACCAGCGAAGGACTGTTTCTGACGTCCGGCTACGTTTACGAGTCGGCCGAAGAAGCCGAGCAGGCCTTCAAGGGCGAAAAACAGCGCTACATGTATTCGCGCTACGCCAACCCGACCGTGACGATGTTCGAAAAGCGCCTGGCGCTCTTGGAGGGAGCGGAGACCTGCGTTTCGACGGCGACCGGCATGGCGGCGGTGTTTGCCGCGCTGGCGAGCCAGCTCAAGGCCGGGGACCGGGTTGTCTCTTCCAGGGCGCTGTTCGGGTCGTGCCTTTACATCATTGCCGAACAGCTTCCTAAATTCGGTATCGAAACCGTCCTCGTCGACGGCATTGACCTGGAAGAATGGAAGGCCGCGCTGTCGACCGAAACCCAGTGCGTGTTTTTGGAGACGCCGTCCAACCCGGTCCTTGAAATCATCGACATTCAAGCGGTCAGCGATTTGGCCCACGAAGCGGGAGCCAAGATTATCGTCGATAATGTGTTCGCGACGCCGATACTGCAAAGGCCGTTGGAACTGGGCGCCGATATCGTCATGTATTCGGCCACCAAGCACATCGACGGGCAGGGCCGCACCCTCGGCGGCGCGATCCTCACCAACGACACCGACTTCATCGAAAACGACTTGACCCCGTTCTTTCGTCACACCGGGCCGAGTTTAAGCCCGTTCAATGCCTGGGTCATGTTGAAGGGGCTGGAGACCCTGGATATCCGGGTTCAGCGCCATTGTGAAAACGCCCACGCCGTGGCCGGTTTTTTGAGCAATCGGAAGGAAATCACCCGGGTCAACTACCCCGGGAACAAGGACCACCCGCAGCATGACCTCGCCATGGCGCAAATGGGCGACGGCGGAACCATGGTTTCGTTCGACATCGACGGCGGCAAGGAAGCGGCCTTCCGCTTCCTGAATGCGCTGGGGCTGATCGATATTGCCAATAATCTGGGCGACGCCAAAAGCCTGGCCACCCATCCGGCGACGACGACCCATCAGCGCCTAAGCCCGGAGGAAAGGGCGGACCTGAACATCACCGAAGGACTTGTCCGCTTGTCGGTGGGCCTGGAAGACGCCGAAGACATTAAGGAAGATCTGGATCGGGCCTTAACGGCTTTGGGAAAGTAATACGGTCGGCTTATCTCTGCCGCCAGGGCAGGCCGTCCACCTTCCAGCCATTGACGGTGCCGCGGTGGCCTTGATCGTCCGGATCGCCTTCGAAGCCGCCTGCGACGTTGTAGCATTCCTGGAATCCGGCGGCGGTCATCGCCTCGGCGGCGTAACGGGAACGCACGCCCGACCGGCATATGAACAATAACGGCGTATCCTTGCCGATGCCGCCAGCGGCGACTTGGTCCACGAAATCCGGGTTGACGTCCATGTCCGGGAAAACCTGCCAGTAAACGCGAATCACTTCCTTGCCGAGGCCGGAAAGATCGGGGTTTCCCACATAGGCGAACTCCGCGTCGGTGCGCACATCCACCAGTCGGGCCTTCGGGTTTTCGGCCAGCATCTCCCACGTCTGCTTGGGCGCGAGATCGCCAGCATAGGTATCGTCGGACATGGTCGGTCTTTCCCTGTTCTGTTTTTATTGATTTATGGACGGTCAAGAACGTCCAGCATCTCTTTTACGGTGACGAATTTCTTTCTCGGATGTTCGCCCTTGGCATTTTCGATTTCCGCGGCCTCAATCTTCTTCCAATCATCATAGCTGACGAATCGAACGTTGCGTTCCTTCAGAATCTTTTCGAACGCTTCGCGTCCCGCTTTGCCGCCCTCGCAACAATCATCGATGATATGCCCGGCAACGGCAACACCGTCCGGCCGGTTTGTTGAAATCACCCCGGTAGGGCCGCGTTTGATCCAACCGACGGCGTAAAGCCCGTCATCGACGCGGCCGTCGTCATTGGGGACAATCCCCTTTTTTTCATCGAAGGGCGCGCCTTCCAAGGGGTCGGATCGGTAGCCGATGGCGGCGACGACCAAACCGCATTCGATGTCGAAAAATTCCCCTGTTCCGACAGCGCGGCCGTCCTCGATCCGGGTGCGTTCCAACCTCAACCCCTCGACCCGGTCCCCGCCCAGGATCTCCGCCGGCGACGCATAGAATTCGAAATGGACCCGCTTCGGCAGTTCATCAGGCTGGCGCCCGGCGAATTCCCGGAGCGTCGCTAGATTGCGTTCCTTCAGCCGTTTTTCCCTGTCCTCTAGATCGCCGACTCCGTCCGGGAGGACCTCGGCCTTAACCTGGGGAACCGATTGTTCGAGCTTACCCATTTCGCGCAGTTCGACATTGGTAAACTTGGCTTCCACCGGGCCGCGACGGCCGAAGATATAAACATCATCGATGGGCGAATCGAGGATGGCCTTTTCCGCGTAATCGGGAATATCGCCGCGGGCCAACTCATTCCTGGTACGGACGAGAAGTCTGGCGACGTCGATGGCGACGTTGCCGACGCCGATGACGGCCGCCGCGGATAGGTTCAAATCCGGATCGAGGTCGCGAAAATCGGGATGGCCGTTGTACCAACCGACAAAATCGGCGGAACCGAAGATCCCGGTTTTGTCCTCGCCGGGGATATTCATTTTCCGGTCCCGGGGGGCGCCGATGGCGAGGACCACGGCGTCATAGATTCCCCGAAGCTCCGCCAAGCTTACGTCACGTCCGACATCGACGTTGCCGTAGAAGCACACCTGATCCATCAACGCCGTTTTTTCGTACTTTTTAGCGACGTTCTTGGTCTTTTGGTGATCAGGGGCGACTCCGCCCCGGATGAGGCCGAACGGTGTCGGCAGCCGTTCGATAAAGTCGATGCTCAGATCAACGACGGAATTAACAAGCGCCTCCGCGGTATAAAACCCGGCCGGGCCAGAGCCGATGATTGCAACGCTGACCGGCATGGTATTTCCTTAGAAGCCTAATACCCGTCAGCCGGTTATGGTCCAGGTATGGCCGCGCCTCAAGAGGGCGTTGATGTCATGGCCTGAAGAATGTTTCAGGGCTTCGTCCATATGGTCCTTGACGCCGTCTTCATAGCTGGACCCGGGGTCGCAATAGAGGACACCGATGGCGACGGGCATGGAAGGCGGCTCCAACAGCGCCAGCATGCCGGCCAGCGCCCGATTGGTTTCGTCATGGATCAAAATATCCTCTTCGGTCATTCCGTCCTCGCCGATGGTCACGGCTTCCAGTTCGATGAAACCGGACCTGACCCTGAGGCCCCGGTTTTTCTGCTTTCCGAAAATCAAGGGCTGGCCGTGTTCAAGGATGATTTCTGCATCGTCGGCGACGTTCTTGGCGGTAAATTCCGCGAACACCTCGTCGTTGTAGACGATGCAGTTCTGGAAAATCTCGACGAACGACGTGCCGTTGTGATCGTGGGCGCGTTTGAAGATAACAGGCAAATGCTTTTGCATGGTATCCACGGAGCGGGCGACAAACCGGGCGCCGGCTCCAAGCGCCAGGGCGGCGGCGGAAACCGGGTTTTCAATCGACCCCAAAGGCGTCGAAGGTGAACGGGTCCCGGCACGGGAGGTCGGGGAATATTGACCCTTGGTGAGGCCGTAAATTTCGTTATTGAACAACAAAACCTGCAAATTCACGTTGCGGCGAAGCACGTGCAGCAGATGGTTGCCGCCGATGGACAATGCATCGCCGTCGCCGGTAATCACCCAGACATCCAAATCCGGATTGGCCAGCTTGATGCCGGTGCCAACTGACGGCGCCCGCCCGTGGATGGTGTGAAAACCATAAGTGGCCATGTAATAAGGGAACCTAGCGGCACAGCCGATGCCGGAAATGAACACCGTGTTTTCCTTGGTGGCCCCGATGTCGACAAGGGTCCGTTGCATCGCCTTCAGGATCGCGTAATCGCCACAGCCGGGGCACCAGCGGACTTCCTGATCGGTGGCGAAATCGGCCGGTGTGAGTTTCTTGAGCGGCGTTACGACATTCATGTCATTTCTCCAGCCTGTCGCGGATCGCGGCTTCGATCTCGGAAATCTTAAATGGCTGGCCGCTAACCTTGGACAAGGTCTGGGCATCCGTCAGGTATTGGCTCCTGAGCACGGTCGACAATTGGCCCTTGTTCAACTCCGGCACCAGAACCTGATCGAAGCCTTCCAACAGATCGCCCAGGTTCTTCGGCAATGGCCATATGTGGCGGATGTGAATGTGCGAGACTTTCCCCCCCTCGTCCCTGAGGGCGCTGACGGCGCGATTGATGGGGCCAAAAGTCGATCCCCAACCAACGACGGCCATTTCGCCTTTGTCGTCTCCTTCTTCGACCGTTTGCAAGGGGATATCGTCGGCGATGCCGTTGATCTTAGCGACGCGAATTTCGGTCATGCGCTGGTGGTTGGCCGAATCATAGGAGATATGACCGGTATCGAAATCCTTTTCCAGGCCGCCGATCCGGTGCTCCAGCCCCGGCGTTCCGGGGGTTGCCCAGGGCCGGGCCAGTGTTTTTTCATCTCTGAGAAAGGGCTGGTATCCTTCCGGGTCGGTGCGAAATTCAACCGGGAATGATTCGAAGGATTCGAAATCGGGAATCAGCCAGGGTTCCGCGGCATTGCCGATATATCCATCGGTCAGCAGGATCGCCGGGGTCATGTACTTGACCGAAAGACGGACGGCCTCGATGGCGACGTCAAAACAATCAGACGGCGATCGAGAGGCGACCACCACCAACGGGCTGTCGGCGTTGCGTCCGAACACCGCCTGGTGAAGGTCTGATTGTTCGGTCTTCGTCGGCATCCCGGTCGAGGGACCGGCGCGTTGCGAATTGACCACGATTAGGGGCAATTCGGCGCTGATGGCAAGACCTATAGCTTCGGCTTTTAGCGCGATCCCGGGGCCGGAGCTGGACGTGATCCCCAACGAGCCGGCATAGGACGCGCCGATGGCCGTGCAAACGGCGGCGATTTCGTCTTCGGCCTGGAACGTGACAACATCGTAATCCATAAGATTGCAAAGGGTGTGCAGCAAAGAGGACGCCGGGGTAATGGGGTATGAACAGAACGTCATCTTCAAACCCGCCAGCTTGGCCCCGGCAACCAGTCCCCAGGACAGTGCCTCTGCGCCTGTGACTGTCCGGTATTCGCCCGGGGCGATATCCGCCTTGCCGATCGAAAACCCGTGCACGCCGTCCGGAATTTCAGCCGTCTCGCCAAACGCGTGACCAGCGTTCAACGCCGCGATATTGGCCGCCGCTAGGTCGGGCAGGTTGGTGAACTTCACGTTCAGCCAGTCGATGGTCACCTGCCGGTCGCGATCGTACATCCAGTAGACTAACCCCAACGTCCACATATTCTTGCAGCGAAGCGCCTCTTTTTTGCCGAGGCCGAATTCCTTTACCGCCTCCAAGGTCATTGCGGATATGTCGAGTTCGATAAGGCGGTAGGGGGTCAGGCTTCCGTCTTCGAGGGGGTTGGTGTCGTAATGCGCCTTGTGCAGGTTTCTTTCGGTGAAGGTGCCGCTATCGACGAGAATCAGACCGGCCAGTTTCAGTTCTGGCAGCACGACCTTCAATGCCGCCGGGTTCATGGCAACCACCATATCGCAGTCATCGCCGGAGGTCTTGATCACGGTGGCGCCGAAATTGATTTGAAACGCCGATACCCCGAACGTGGTGCCGGCGGGGGCGCGAATTTCAGCCGGGAAATCCGGGAAGGTGGCGAGATCGTTGCCGCAAAGCGCCGTCGATTGGGTGAACTGACTGCCGATGAACTGCATGCCGTCGCCGGAATCGCCGGCAAAGCGAACAACAGCGGACCCCAGTTCTTGACGCTGAAGGGATTCAGGCGGGTCTTCTTTTAAAGTTGTTACCCTTGGCATAGCCTTCCCGTCAGGAAGTCAATTCACCACGGATGCGCCCAGGACGATGCTTGCGTTCAGCGTGCCAGCGCATCATAACCAGACAACTTATATTTAAATGATATTTATCTCCCATTACGCCAACATCACAACTCTTTATTCACAGGAAATTGAATGTTTTTTTTAGGTGTTACATACGAAACCAAACGAAGCGGTTCGACTTTTTGGGGAGACACTATCCGGCATGATAACTCCGTCGGGCTATATTTAGGTTCCCCCGATTCGCATAACTAAACGGCAAAAAACGCATGAATAAAAAAAACGGAACACTGACGCTGCTTCACGACCTTATCGATAAGGCCGCGAAAGCCGGTGCCGATGGCGCCGATGCCGTCTTCGTCGAAAGAGTGTCGCTCTCATTGACGCAAAGGTTGGGCGAAATGGAACACCTGGAACGCTCGGAAGGGGCCGATCTGGGTCTTCGCGTTTTCGTCGGCTCCCGCCAGGCCATCGTTTCGTCATCGGACACGTCCGAGACGGCCCTGGAGGAACTGGTGGATCGCGCTGTGGCCATGGCCCGATCGGTGCCCGAAGATTCCTATTGCGGACTGGCCGATCCGGAACAGTTGGCCGACGACTTTCCCGATCTGGAAGTCTGTGACGACGCCGAGCCCGACAGCGACATGTTGAGCGAACGCGCCGCCAGGGCGGAAGAAGCGGCACTGGGCGTTTCCGGCGTCACCAATTCCGAGGGTGCCGAAGCCGGTTGGGGCCGGAACAATATCGCCATGGTCAGCAGCAACGGTTTCGCCCAGACCTGTTCCGGGTCCAGCCATTCGATCAGCGTTTCGGTTGTCGCCGGCGAGAATGCCGGCATGGAGCGTGATTACGATTATGCCACCGCCGTCTACGGGGAAGATCTTCCTTCTCCGGAAGAAATCGGCCTCAGCGCCGGGGAAAAAGCCGTCGGCCGCTTGAATCCCCAAAAGGCCCAGTCGGCTGAAGTCCCCGTCGTTTACGATCCCAGGGTCGCCAACTCGCTGCTTGGCCATTTGGCCAACGCCATCAACGGTAATTCCGTGACCCGCGGCACCACCTTCCTGAAAGACAAAATGGAAGAGAAAATATTTCCCGATTCAGTCGCTGTTGTTGACGATCCGCTTCGCCGTCGCGGTCTCCGGTCGAAATGCTTCGACGGAGAAGGCGTCGGCACAAAGCGCATGGACATTATTGAGAACGGCGTCCTGAAGACGTGGATCCTGGATCTGCGCTCGGCCCGGCAACTAGGATTGAAGACAACGGGCCACGCCGCCCGGGGAACGTCGTCCCCACCGTCGCCGTCAACGACGAACCTTTACCTCGAAGCCGGCGACGTAACCCCGAAAGCCTTGATGGCCGACATCAAGGAAGGGTTCTATATCACCGAACTCATGGGGTTCGGGGTTAACGGCATTACCGGCGATTACAGTCGGGGCGCCAGCGGGTTCTGGATTGAAAACGGTGAATTGGCCTATCCGGTCACTGAAGTGACCATTGCCGGGAACTTGGCGGATATGTTCCAGAATTTGACCGTCGCCGACGACTTGGTTTTCCGGTATGGAACCAACGCGCCGACGATCAGGATTGAGGGAATGACCGTTGCCGGGAGCTGATAAAATGGGCAAACGTTGGCCCCGGGGTCTGCCGCGTGTTAATTTCCGCTTCGTCAAGCACGGGTTGCCAAAACTTGAACGACATAACCGATAAAAATCCGCCACGGCATGATTCCACTTATGTGCTGATGCGTCGGCTTTGGCGGGAATGCATCCGTCATTATTTAGGCTGGATCGTGCTTGCCGTCGTCTGCATGGCAGTCATGGCCGCCGCCACCGCGTTCAGCGCCTGGCTGATGGAGCCTGTGGTCAACGAGGTGTTCATTGGCGAAAATCGGGCCATGCTGTGGCCGCTGGGCTTGGTCGTGTTCGCGACGTTTGTTATCAAAGGCCTGGCCAATTACGGCCAGTCGGTATTGATGAGCATTGTCGGCTTTCGCATCATCGCGGATAACCAGAATCGCCTGTTCGCCCACTTGGCGCGCATGGACCTGAGCTTTTTCTACAACCACGCGACGGGAGGCCTGATTTCCCGCTTCACCGTGGATATCAATCAGATGCGAACGGCGGTGTCGAATGTGCTGACCGGGTTCGGCAAGGACCTGCTGTCACTTGTCGGCCTGATAGCGGTGATGTTCGCCAAGGACTGGCAACTGGCGGCGATCTGTATTTTTATTTTCCCCATGTCGGCGTTGCCGATCCTGCGCCTCGGGCGGCGGATGCGGAAAGTCACGGCCAACACCCAGGAGGAAATGGGCCTGTTCACTACGTTGCTGGAACAGACCTTCCAGGGCATCCGGGTGGTCAAGGCCTATGGCATGGAAGGGTACGAAAAAAGCAGGATCGCCGGTATCGTCGAAAGAATCTTCAGCCTCAATTTCAAATCGGCGCGGACCCGGGCGTTGTCTAGCCCGATCATGGAGACCCTGGGCGGGGTGGCGGTTTGCATCGTTATCATTTACGGCGGCTACCGGGTGATTGACGGCGCCACCACGTCGGGCGCGTTTTTCTCATTCATCATGGCGCTGCTGCTGGCTTATGAGCCGATGAAGCGGCTGGCTAATCTAAACGCCAGCCTTCAGGAAGGGCTGGCTGGGGCGCAGCGCTTGTTCCAACTTCTGGACACGGAACCGGAAATCCTCGAAAAACCGGGGGCGATGGATCTGGGTTCCGTTAAAGGCCACATCCGTCTCGAAGATGTCCGTTTTTCCTATGTGCCCGGAAAGGCGACCCTGAATCGGATCACTCTGGAGGTGCCGGCCGGGAAGAGAGTGGCGTTGGTCGGCGCCTCGGGGGCCGGCAAATCGACCATCCTCAACCTGATCCCCCGTTTCTACGATGTCGATGAAGGCCGCGTCATCGTCGACGGCACCGATGTCCGCGACGTTACCTTCGCTTCGCTTTTTGGCGGCTTCGCCCTGGTCAGCCAGGAAATCACCCTGTTCGACGACACCGTCCGCGCCAATATCGCCTACGGCCGGGCCGGGGCCGAAGAGGAAGAAATTATCGAGGCGGCAAAAAACGCCGCCGCCCACGATTTTATTGTCGATCTGCCCGACGGCTACGACACCATGGTCGGCGAACAGGGGATCAAGCTTTCGGGAGGGCAGCGCCAGCGTCTTGCCATTGCCCGGGCGATGTTGAAAAACGCGCCGGTTCTTCTTTTGGATGAGGCGACCTCGGCGCTGGATACGGAATCCGAACGTCAAATTCAAGCCGCCATGGACAAACTGATGCAGGGGCGGACGACCCTGGTGATCGCGCACCGGTTGTCCACGGTGACCGGCGCCGACCTGATATACGTGATTAACGAGGGGCGCGTTATCGAACAGGGGTCTCACGTGGAACTGATAGCCCGAGGCGGCAATTACCAGCGGCTGTACAACCTTCAATTCGCCGAAGAGGCCGAGACTTCGGATGCGGTCCGGGCTGCGGAAGCCTGAACTTAAAACAGGGATTCCCTCAACGTGAGGCCATTGAAGCGCGTCCTCCAGTCTAAAATCGTGCGCCGGTTTTTCTGTTGGTTGGCGTCTCTCTATATTCGCCTTGTCTATCACACCGGCCGTTGGACGGTTGTCGGCAGCGATATCCCAAAGCGGTTCTGGGATGAGGGAAAGCCCTTTATCCTCGGGTTCTGGCACGGCAGGCTGCTGCTGATGCCGTATTGTTGGGACCATCGGAAAATCATCCACATGCTTATTTCCGAGCACCGGGATGGCCAGCTTGGTGCACAAATCGGCGGTCATTTCGGGATCAGGTGGGTGGCCGGGTCTTCCACCCGCGGCGGCGCTCAGGCGCTTCGCACCATGGTCAAGGCGCTGAAGCAAGGCGATTACGTCGGCATCACCCCCGACGGGCCGCGCGGTCCACGCATGCGGGCCAGCGACGGGGCCGTCAACGTGGCCCGCCTTTCCGGCGTTCCAGTCATTCCCGTCGCCTTCGGTACAACCCGGGGCCGCTGCCTTTCGACCTGGGACCGGTTCCTCCTGGCTTGGCCTTTCGGCCGCGGAATCATCGTCTGGGGCGATCCCATTCGCGTTGACAGCAAGGCCGGGTCCGAGGCCTTGAAGTCGGCCCGGCATCAGATCGAAGACGGGCTCAACGCCGTCACCGCTGAAGCCGACCGGCTTTCGGACCGGCCCCCCGTCAAGCCGGCCCTGGAACGGGAGCCCCGGCCCGGCGATGAAGGGGGTGCGTCATGATGCTTCCTCTTTACCGTCTTGTTTCGAGTATCGGTGCGCCGGCGATCGGTTTTTACCTGGCGATCCGCAAGGCGCGGGGCAAGGAGGACCCAGACCGGTTCGCCGAACGCCTGGGCCGCCCCGGACAAGACCGCCCTTCGGGCCCTTTGATCTGGACCCACGCCGCCAGCATCGGCGAATCGATTTCCCTGCTACCGTTAATCGGACGTTTGGTCACGGAAATATCCGGCGTTAGCGTCCTGGTGACAACCGGCACCGTGACGTCGGCCCGGCTGATGGCGGAGCGGTTGCCTGAGGGTGCTTTCCACCAGTATGTTCCGGTCGACCGCATTCCTTACGTCAGGCGGTTTCTCGATCACTGGCGTCCGGACTTGGCGCTGTGGGCGGAATCGGAATTCTGGCCCAACCTGATCATCGAATCGGTGGACCGGAAAATACCGATGGTCCTGATCAACGGCAGAATATCGCCGCGGTCGTTCTCGGGCTGGCAGGGGTTCGGCGGCTTGATTAAAAGGCTGCTCGAAGGGTTCGACCTGTGTCTGGGACAGACCGAAACGGACGCCGAACGCCTCCGTCGTCTCGGTGCCGGCGACGCCAAATACGTCGGCAACCTGAAGTTCGCCGTTCCGCCCCTGCCCGCCGATGGCGAGATTCTGGCGAAATTCAAGAAAGGCCTCGGCGACCGGCCACTGTGGCTGGCGGCCAGCACCCACCCCGGCGAAGAAGAAATGGCGGCGCGCGTGCACCGGCGGCTCAAGGACGCGTTTTCGGGGTTGTTGACCGTCATTGTCCCGCGCCATCCGGACCGGGGTTCGGAAATCGCCACCCGGATTAACACACTGGGCCTGACCGTCAGCCGCCGCTCGGCCGGTGACGCTATCGGTCCCGATACAGACGTTTATGTGGCCGACACCCTGGGCGAACTGGGGCTTTTTTATCGCTTGGCGGGGACCGCCTTCATGGGCAAGTCCCTGGTACCCCTGGGCGGTCAGAACCCGTTGGAGGCGGCGCGGCTCGATTGCGCCATCGTCCACGGGCCTCACATGATGAATTTCGAGGACATCACGGAACGCTTGAAGGCGGCCGGCGCCTCCATCGAGGTCGCCAATGAAGAAGCTCTGGAAGCCGCCGTTGCCCGGTTGCTGGCCGACCCGTCGGAACGCGACCGCATGGCCGCCGCCGCGGACGCTTTCGCCGCCTCCGAAGCCGGTGTGCTGGACGCGGTCTTTGCCGAATTGCAACCGTTTCTTGAGCCCTTGTCCCGGAAGGACGCCTCCCATGCGGGCGCCTGAATTCTGGCGCCGGAAGGGCAGCCCCTTGGGCGCGTTTCTGACGCCGTTGGGTTGGGGTTACGGCCTGGCGACCCGTCTCCGGTTGACCTTGGCAAATCCCTTCAAGGCGGCGGTTCCGGTACTCTGCGTCGGCAACCTGGTCGCCGGTGGGGCCGGCAAGACACCGGTGACGTTGAGCCTGGGTAAGCGATTGATGGACCAGGGACGAAAGGTGCATTTCCTCAGCCGCGGCTACGGCGGTTCCCAAACCGGACCACTTCGGGTCGATCCAGATTCTCACCGGGCGGTTGACGTCGGCGATGAAGCCCTGCTATTGGCCGCCGCCGCGCCGACCTGGATTTCCCGTGACCGGACCTTGGGCGTCCGCGCCGCCGCCGAAGGCACCGACCTCATCATCATGGACGATGGGTTTCAGAACCCCTCGGTGGTAAAGGACCTATCGCTGTTGGTCGTCGATGGCGGTTTCGGTTTTGGCAACGGCCGCATGATCCCGGCTGGCCCCTTGCGCGAACCGGTGGCCCCGGCTTTGGGCCGCACCGGTGCCCTGGTGGTGATCGGAGAAGACGAGGCGGGCATCGCCAACCGGCCCGATGTTTTGACCGCCGGCCTTCCGGTCCTCAAAGCCGGCGTCGAACCGGGGCCGGAGGCCAAGGGCTTGAAGGGCAACCCCGTGATTGCCTTCGCTGGCATCGGGTCGCCGGAGAAGTTTTTCGACACCCTCAGGAGAATCGGTTGCAACGTCGTTGACGTGCACGCCTTTCGCGACCATGGCCCCTATTCGGCGGGCGACATCCGGGGTCTCAAGACCGAAGCGGGGGAAAAGAAGGCTGCCCTGGTGACCACCGAGAAGGACTTTCAACGGCTGCCCGAAAACGAACGTGATAGCATCCGGGTCTTGACAATCACACTGCAATGGGCGGACGAAGCGTCCCTGGACGCGGTTTTGCGGCCGCTTTTTGATGATTGACGCCCGCTATGCCCAAACTACCGAAACCCCTTAACCGTTACCTCTTTCACCCCCTTGAGGCGGCGGCGGCGTTGGTGGTCTATAGCCTGATGCGGGTTCTGTCGATCGACATGGCCTCGGCCTTGGGGGGCTGGCTGGGCCGCACCGTGGGCCCCCACATTCCGGTATCGGCCCGGGCGGTGAAGAACCTGAGCGCCGCCTTTCCGGAAAAATCGCCGGCCGAGATCGCCACCATCGTCCGCGCCATGTGGGACAACCTGGGCCGGTTGGCGGCGGAATATCCCCATTTGGGCGAGATCAACGTCTATGACCCGGAGGGGCGGGTCGAGGTCTCCGGCTTCGAATACGCGGACCTGCTCAGGGATGACGGCCGTGGCGGCATTTTCTTTTCCGGCCATATCGCCAACTGGGAAATCCTGTCCCTTGGCGCTACCCAGCGCGGCGTGCCGTTGGACCGGGTCTACCGGGAAGCCAACAACCGGCTGGTGGAATGGCTCTATCAACACGGCCGCGCCGCCGTCGAAGGCGCCTTGATCCCCAAGGGCTCGGCTGGCGCCCGGGTGTTGCTGAGGTCCCTCGAGGACAACAGGCACATTGCCATGATGGTCGACCAGAAGATGAACGACGGCATCCCGGTGCCGTTTTTCGGCCGCGACGTGATGACGGCGCCGGCGCTGGCCGAACTGGCGTTGCGCTATGACTGCCCGGTGGTACCGGCGCGGGTCGAACGCCTCAAGGGCGCGTATTTCAGGTTATTGATTTATCCGCCGCTGGAACTGGTCAAGACCGGTGACCGTCAGGCCGACGTCGCTGCCAACATGGCCCAGGTCAATGCCATACTCGAACAATGGATCCGGGATACGCCCGAACAGTGGCTGTGGCTACATAACCGGTGGCCGGACTGACGGCAAGGGAAACAGCCGGGACTCCCGTTTCCTTCAACGGACGCCTTCCATCGGCGCGGCCAGTAGCGCCGGGTCCAGGTGGGTGCCGAATAGGCTCACCCCCCAATGCAGGTGGGGGCCGGTCACGCGCCCGGTCTTGCCGACAATGCCGATAGGCGTTCCCTTTTTTACCCGCTGGCCGTCGGCGACCAGGATATCGTCCATGTGCACATAGACCGACGACAGCCCGTGGCCGTGGTCGATCATCACCGTCTTGCCGGTAAAGAACATGTCCGGATGCGTCAACGCCACTACCCCGTCGGCGGCAGCGGCGATGGTCGACCCCCGGGGCGCCGCCACGTCGACGCCGTTATGGGGGCGCCTCGGTTTGCCGTTGAGGATGCGGCGGCTGCCGAAAACGCTCGACACCGGCCCTCGGGCCGGCCAAGCGAAACCTGAGGTGAAATCGGCCCGGTCGGAATCGCGGACACGGACCTTGGCGATCTTGGCGTTGTCGGCCTTGATCCGCTTCAGGTCTTCGGGCGACGGCGTTACCTGGCGGTCGGGCAGGCCGTCGATCCGTTGCTCAGGATAGTCCCGGCGGGCAACGCTTAGGGACTTATCAGTGGCCGACCCGTCGGGATGGACGATGCGAAGGCTCAGGGCGGCCTTGGCGTCGCGGCCGAACCCGATCAGAAACACGCCCCCCGCAGACACCCGGACGGACCGGCCGTCGACGAAGACCTTGGCCCCCGGCTCGGTGGTGCCGATCACCAACCCGCCCTGGACCCAGGGCCCGTCGAGGGAAAGGCTGCCGGCGGCGGCGATGCCCGGAAACCAGCAGGCCAGGACAACGCCCAGGGCCCCCCAGCACCTCCCCCGACGCCACCTCGTCAAAGCAATTTCCCCTGGCGGGCGTCGCCGGTTTTGGCTTTCGGCTTGGAGGTGCCGAATTTTCGGGCCGGTTTTTTTCTTTTGCCAGCCTTACCGCCGACCTCATCCACCGTCGCCTTGGCGCTGCCATCGTGGAAGCCGAGCCGGACGCCCAAGCCGGGGCTGAGCTTGGCGACGGAATCGAGGGGTTGATCGGCGGCGTCGGAAACCAGAACGAACCCTCGCTCCAGGACCCGTTGATAAGAGAAGCTCTGCAACAGGGCGGCGGCCTGTTGCAGAGCCTGCCGGCGTTCGGTGAGGACCGCCTTGGCGGCCGCCTTCAGCGCCCGGGCCTCACGCTTCAACAGACCCTTGGCGTGGTTGATTTGCTGTTGCGGCTTGGGGATTTCGGCCGCCAGCCGGGCCAGGTCCGCGCGCCGGTTTTCCATGCCGAAGCCGAAGGCGTTGATCAGCCTGTCGGTCCAGTCGTCGAGCCGCTGCACCAGTTCTTCCGTCAGCCGGCGTAAATCGGGCAGGCCCCGGGCCAGGCCCTCGAGGCGGGTACGGCCGTCCTGCAATAGCCGTCCCACCGCGCCGACCAGCCGTGCGCCCAGGTCTTCCACCAGGGCCAAAAGCTCGGCCCGGACCGGCACCGCTATCTCGGCGGCCGCGCTCGGCGTCGGGGCGCGTTCATCGGCGGCGAAATCGATCAGCGTGGTGTCGGTTTCGTGCCCGACCGCTGAAATCAGCGGGATGGCGCTTGCCGCCGCGGCACGGACGACGATTTCCTCGTTGAAGGCCATCAGGTCCTCGAGGCTGCCGCCGCCCCGGGCGACGATCAGCAGGTCCGGCCGGGGAACACTGTCCCTGGGGGAAATCCGGTTGAAGCCTTCGATGGCGGCGGCGATCTCGGCCGCCGCCTTGTCGCCCTGTACCGTCACCGGCCATAACAGCACACGGCGGGGAAAGCGGTCATCAAGCCGGTGCAGGATGTCGCGGATCACGGCGCCGGTTTCCGAGGTGACGACACCGATGACGTCGGGCAGGAACGGCAGCGGCTTCTTGGCCTCGGGATCGAACAGGCCCTCCGCCGCCAGCTTCTTTCGCCGCTCCTCCAGGAGCTTCAGCAACGCCCCAACGCCCGCCAGTTCCAGGGCGTCGACGACAAGCTGATAGCTGGAGCGTTGGCTGTAGGTGGAGAGCCTTCCCGTCGCCACCACCTCCATGCCGATTTCGGGATCGAGACTTAGGCGCGCCGCCGTGCCGCGCCAGCACACCCCGTCTAGCACCGCGTCCTCGTCCTTGAGCGTCAGATACAGATGTCCCGAGGCCGCCCGCGTGCACCGGGAAATCTCGCCGCGGACCCGGACCCGGGGGAAAGTCTCCTCGACGGTGCGTTTCAGCAGCGCCGAAATCTCTCCCACGGTCAGGATCGGGGGGCTTTGATCGGCGTCAAGGCCCGAGCCTGAATCTTCGGCAATGCTAGATGGATGATCGCTCATGATTACAGTATGTATGATACTCAGGAGTTACAGAAGGAAGCGAAATCCATGAAGGTCTTGGTGATCGGATCAGGCGGGCGTGAGCATTCGCTGTGCTGGGCTATAGCCAAATCCGACAAGTGCGACGAGCTTTACTGCGCGCCGGGCAACGCCGGTATCGATCAGGTCGCCATCACCGTTCCCATTACCGTCGACGACCTCGACGCCATCATGGATTTCGTCCACGACAACGGCGTCGATTTTGTCGTCGTTGGACCCGAAGGTCCCTTGGTGGCGGGGCTGGTGGACCGGCTGGAAGCCGCCGGCATCAAGGCCTTCGGCCCCACCGCGCGGGCCGCCGAATATGAAGGCTCCAAGGGCCTGACAAAGGACCTGTGCGCCAAGTATTCGATCCCGACCGCCGAATACGCCCGCTTCGACGAACCCGACGCGGCCAAGGAATACATCCGCGTCCACGGCGCCCCCATCGTCGTCAAAGCCGACGGCCTGGCCGCAGGTAAGGGGGTGATCCTGTGCCGCAACGAAAACGAAGCCTATGCCGCCATCGACCACATTATGATCGAAGCCGCCTTCGGCGAGGCCGGCGCCGAAGTGGTAATCGAGGAAATGCTGGTCGGCGAGGAGGCCAGCTTCTTCGCCCTGGTCGACGGCAAGACCGCCCTGCCGCTGGTCACCGCCCAGGACCACAAGGCCGTGTTCGACGGTGACGAAGGCCCCAACACCGGCGGCATGGGGGCCTATACCCCGGCGCCGGTGATCACCGCCGACATGGAAAAGCGGATCATGGACGAAATCATCAATCCCACCATCCGCGGCGCGGCGGCGGACGGCCGCCCCTACAAGGGTGTCCTCTACGCTGGGCTGATGATCACCGAAAAGGGGCCGGAACTTATCGAATACAACGTCCGGTTCGGCGATCCGGAATGCCAGCCGATGATGATGCGGCTCAAATCCGACGCGCTGGAGATGCTGCTCGCTTGCGTCGAGGGCCGGCTCGACGAGATCACCTTGGATTGGCGCGAGGACGCGGCGCTGACCGTGGTCATGGCCACCGACGGCTATCCCGGCGCCTACGCAAAAGGGTCCGAGATCAAGGGCCTGGACAAGGCCGGCCGCCTCAAGGACGTTGAAATATTCCATGCCGGCACCCGCGAAGACGATGGCAGGATCCTTGCCGACGGCGGCCGGGTGCTGAACGTGACGGCGCTGGGAAAGACCGTCGGCGACGCCCAGAAGCGCGCCTACAGGGCCGTCGGCTATATCGACTGGCCGCAAGGCTTCTGCCGCTCCGACATCGGCTGGCGGGCCGTCGGCCACTGAGGTTTCCGTTGCCGCCCTTTCATATGGGGCCGGGGTCGCTTATATAGTCGTCAACCGGCAATCACCGAAGATAAGGGAGGAAACCCATGGGAACCGACATGGACGACGCCACGCGCACCGAGCTCGAAGCGGCCGCCTTTCACGGCCTGGTCGAGCACCTTCGCAAACGCACCGACGTCCAGAACATCGACATCATGAGCCTGGCCGGGTTCTGCCGAAACTGCCTTTCCAAATGGTACCAGGCGGCGGCCGGGGAAAGAGGCCTGGACATGACCTACGACGAAGCCCGCGAGATCGTCTACGGCATGCCCTACGGCGAGTGGAAGGACAAGTACCAGACCGAATCGTCGGACCAGCAGAAGCAGTTGTTCGAGGACACCAAGCCGCTGCACGCCTCCATCAGCGGCCACAACAAGTAGGCCTAGAGCGCTATCCGGCCGATGGCCAATTTGACCTCCGACGGAATGATCCGCCCCGAGTTGTGGCCGAATTCCGGCTTCGGGTTGCTGGAACGGGACAACGAGGGCCGACTCGGGGTCACCGATGGCTTCCTCGGTGCCTACCTGGGCCGGCCCGAGTTGGCGCCGGTGGCCGAATCGTGCGAGGCCGAACGCGCCCTTCACGCCAGGTTGCTGGAGAACCCCCGCCTCGAAGTCGCCGACGGCGACATCCAGAAGATCGAGAACGATGACGCGCGCGAGAACTACACCGTCATGCTCGGCTTCCGCGATATGCTGCTTAAGGCCAGCACCGTCGAAGGTTGTTACTTAGGGCTTTTTCAGTCCGGCGACGTGACCCTGCCGGGGCTGTTCGTCAATCAGATGGCGCACGTCATCGTCTGCAACATCCTCGACGAGGCCACCGATCCGTTCCAGGCCAGGGCCGGCGAATTGTTGTTCCGCGAACAGAACGCCACCATCGAGCAGGGCGCTATCCTGCTCGGCGATACCGAGACGGTCGAGATGCTGGCGACCACCGGCGGTATGGGCCAACTTGGCAAACTGGTGGTCGAAGGCGGCGTCAAGCCCAGGCAGGTGGACCTGGACGTGCTGCAGCCGGAAACCGCCGACATTTATTGGGACCGCAACGAACGCCACGACACGGTGCTCGACGTTTCGTTCGGCCGCCCGGGGATGGACGCGCTGTGCCGGGTGCTGGAGGCCTGGATCGACCATTTCCTCGCCACCCGCGTTTCCATCCAGCCGGTCGGCAAGATTGCCGACGAACGCTGGGTCTGGCATGTCGGCCTTGACAAGGAATCCTCAGCCCTTTTGAACGACCTCTATAAAGGCACCGACGTCGACGAGGACCGCATGCAAAGGGTGCTGAGCCTGTTCCGGATGGAATTCGAGGACCCTAACCAGATGCGTTCCGACATCGCCGGGCGGCCGATCTATATGGCGCTTTCGATGACGCCGGAGAAGAAGGTGCGCCTGAAGCCGCAGAACCTGTTGGTCAACCTGCCGCTGGCCCGGGAGTCATAGAGACCGGGCTTAGTCGGGTCAGGCGGCCGGGGTTTCCGGGCCAAATGGCCGCCGGCCGGTATTATGGAAAATCCTGGCCGAAAGGTACACAAAAGTACGCATATGTACGCAAAGGTCTACTTTTTGAACCAAGAGGCGAGGAAGGCCCCGAGACTTTCAGGGGGGAGGCTATTTGTTTAAACTACGCCATTCCGACGAAACCGGCCAGCCTCGGGGCTAGCCTTTGCGCCAAACGGTCGCCAGCCACGGCTGCTTGTGGCACGGGAGCCCTGGGGGGCGGAAGTAACACTGCACCTCGAAGAACCCGGCAGCGGTGAGATAATCGCGCCAAGTGTCGAGATCGAAGAAGCAGCTATAGCGGTCATCGCTTAAACCTTCCTGGTTGTTTCCTCGCGGGTTTGAGCAGAACAGGACGCCC
>PTLK01000299.1 GCA_002938075.1 Alphaproteobacteria bacterium MarineAlpha3_Bin3 | reverse complement strand
ACTGAGGGGGAAGCCGGAACGGAAGCCTCGGCAAGTCCTTCGCCGGCTTCGCGGATATACCACCCGGCCAACCTGAAAATACGCTTGGGCTGCGTGGCGGGATGGCGGCGCTCGGCGCTGTTGGGCGGACTGGGCGTGGCGGCGGCCATGGCCCTGCCACCGGTCTATGGGCTGCCGCTTTTGATCCCCGCCTTCGTCGGTCTGTTGTGGACGGTGGAAACCAGCCCCGGTCCGGTCCGGGCCTTTTCGGCCGGCTGGTGGTTTGGGTTCGGATACTTTGCCGCTGGGCTGGCCTGGATTTCCTTCGCCTTTCTTGTCGATGCGGCCAAATACGACTGGTTGGCGCCTTTTGCCGTCGCCGGCATGGCCGCCGGCATGGCGTTGTTCCCGGCCGCCGCTACCATTCTCAGCTATTTGGTTTTCAAAAGGCGGCTCACCGCCCTGGGTCGGGTCCTCGTCTTCGGCGCCCTGTGGATGCTTGCGGAATGGGTGCGGGGATGGGTATTGACCGGGTTTCCTTGGAATCTTCTCGGCACCGTCTGGGTTTTTTCCGACCCCATGATCCAGTTGGCGGCGCTGACCGGCGTTTATGGCCTGAGCCTGCTTGGCGTGGTTGCGGCGGCAATGCCGGCGGTGCTGGCGGAACCGGTTTCCGGCGGCGGCAAGGAACGGAACCGATGGATGCCGGTGTTGGCCGCGGCCGGGGTGCTGGCACTGGTCTGGGCCGGCGGTGAATGGCGCTTGGCCGGGGCCGGCAATGATACCGTCCCCGGGGTGCGCCTGCGGCTCGTGCAGCCGAACGTCCCGCAGAAACAGAAATGGAAGCGGGAACTCCGCCGTGGCCATGTGCTCAAGCAGTTGGAGATGAGCAACAGGCCGGCTCCGTCGGGCTGGTCCCCGACCCACGTCATCTGGCCCGAAACGGCGGTGCCTTTTGTCATTTCCGGTCCTTCCCAACTGACCCGGACCCTGGGCCGGGCGGCCCCGCGGGGAGGCATGGTCATCGTCGGCATTCCACGGACGGCGGGCGCCGGAACGGCATCGAAAAAAATGTTCAACAGCCTTCTGGCCATCGATTCCCAGGGCCGGATCAAGGACGTTTACGACAAGCACCATCTGGTGCCGTTCGGCGAATACGTTCCCTTTCGTTCCGTCTTGCCCCTCGGCAAGCTGACGGCGGGGCGCCAGGACTTTTCCCCCGGGCCCGGGATCCGGACCCTGGTGCTGGACGGGCTGCCGCCATTTTCGCCGCTGATCTGTTTCGAAGTTATTTTTCCCGGCCGGGTTGCCGAAAAAAATAATTCACCGCAATGGTTGTTAAACATCACCAATGACGCCTGGTTCGGATTCTCATCCGGGCCTTACCAGCATTTCGCCGCCGCCCGTTTGCGCGCCGTCGAGGAAGGCCTGCCCCTGGTTAGGGTTGCCAACACGGGCATTTCGGGGGTTATCGACCCATACGGACGCGTTCAGCGGCGGCTGGGCCTTGGTCAGGAGGGTGTAATCGACAGTCCACTGCCAGTTGAAAATACTTATAATCCGCCGTTTTCCAGACTCGGCCACTGGATGACGGGATTGATTTTTATCATGGCCTTTGAGTTTGGATTTCTGCTAACACCTATAGGCTCTTTAGGGAAAGACCGGCAAACCGGATAACGGGAAAATTGCTCGGACAGCTATTTTAGCTTGCATACCATTATATGCAAACTCATATTGTCGGAGTGTAAGGCGTTTCCACCGGAAGGATTCGCCTTGTATTGGGCGAATGGAAATCATTTTTGACTCGACCTACCTAGAATAATCGGAACGAAATGAAAAAATCAGCTGCCTCACACAACGCCAAGAAACGCCGGATGAGGAAGAAACGCCTGCCGCCGGGGGTGCCAAACCCCGTCGACATCCATGTCGGCGGTCGGGTGCGCCAGCGCCGGACCTTGCTGGGCCTAAGCCAGGAGAAACTTGGAGACGCCGTCGGCCTGACCTTCCAACAGATTCAGAAA
>PTLK01000298.1 GCA_002938075.1 Alphaproteobacteria bacterium MarineAlpha3_Bin3 | reverse complement strand
GCCGTTGCCGTGATGGCTGCCTTATTCGTGTTTTCGGCGATGCCGACGCCGGTGCTGGCCGGTTTGGCGCCCGCACCCGGCATAGAGGTCGCGGCCCGGCCGACAGGCGACATTCCGACCGATGAGCGGCGGGGCGGAAAGCCCAGCCCGTTGATCCTGCGCGCGCAAAAAGCGCTGTCGGACCTGGGCGTTTACCGGGGCCCCCTGGACGGCCGCATGGACGTCGCCACAAAATCGGCCATCCAGGCCTATCAACGGGGCGCCGGGCTCAAGGCCGATGGCCGCCTCACAGAAGAGTTGGTGGAAAGCCTGGAAAACAGTATTCAGGTCCGTGTCCTACTAAGGCGCCTCGAAAAAGTTCGCATCGAAAACATCAGCGCCGCCCGCAAGGCGTTGTTGGGCCATCCGGCGACCCGCGATCTGGTCACCGGTGAAAAACAAGAAGTCGCAGATCCGACAAGAGACAAGACGACGTGCTTCAAAAACCTCACCGTCCGTTGCCTGTTGGATGAGGCCCTTGATAGCGTCAAGGCGGTTTTCAAGCCCGAACTTCGCGATTGGGCGTTGGGTGAAATTCTCGTCGCCCAGGCGCGCGCCGGCCTCAGGCCCGAAGCCATGCAGACAGCGGGCCGCATTCGTGATCCTCGGTTGATCGTCGTCGCGCTCAGGGATATCGCCGAAGCCCAGGCCGCTTCCGGGTTGAGCGAGGAAGCCCTGGCCGCCGCCGGGATTATCCCCGATCCGAAGAAGAACGCCGAGGCTCTGGCCGCCATCGCCGATATTCAGGTTAAACGCGGTGACAAGAACGACGCCCTTGCCACGGCCGGGCGCTTGCTTTATGCGTTGCCGGCCATCGACGATTCCTTGACTCGGATATCCCTGCAAGCCCGGGCCGCCGTCATCCTGGCAAAATCGGGCAATGCGCCCCAAGCCAGCGACATTCTGGCCAAGGCTGAGTCCTTTTCCCGCGCCAATATCTCCGGTAACAATCTCGGCATCGCCCTTCGCCACATCGCCAAGGGGCTGGCGGAAACCCAGCAATTAGCCCAGGCCATGACGATTCTCAGCGACGTCACGGACGATTCCAATCGTACCCCCGTGCTGATAGCGGCGGCCACTCAGCAAGTCCTGGCCGGGGACATGGCCGCCGCCCTGGCCACCGCCGACACTATCGAAGGCGTCAGATACCGGGCCGTGGTTCTGGGGCGGATCGCCTTGTCGCAAGCCGAAGCGGACGATTTAGACGCCGCCGAAGTTACCCTTGAAACGGCGCTGGCGGCGATTGACAAGATCAAGCTTCCTTACGCCCGCTCCTATGCGGTCAGCCGGGTTTCCATTGCCATGGCCGGGATCGGCAAGGCGCCCCAAGCCTTGGACAAATCGGAGGTGATTTTCCAGAAAGCCGCCAAAACAGCACTAGGAATCGATGACAATCGGCTCCGCGCCCATACCCTTTGGACCATTGCCGCCGAACAAATCCGCGCCGGGGACGAGAGTGGTGCCAGGAAAACGAAAACGCTCGCCAAACAAGCCACCGGGGAAATCAAGAGCTCGCTCAGCCAAGTCTGGATGTTCAGTGAAATCGCCGCCGGACACGCCACCGAAGGCGAGGATACCGATGCCTGGGCGGCCTTTGACCAAGGCGTTCTCGTCGCCCGGACCATCGATAACGCCTGGGGCCGGGCCCGGGCGTTTGGGAAGCTGGCCGCCACTCTTATCGAGCTGATCAACCCCGGCAAGGGCCTGTCAACCAATTCCGAGCAACAGCCTTAACCCTGAAAAACGCCGCCGGCCTCTCTCCCCTTATTAGTGAGCTTGCCGCCAACAGGGGGCTGTTTTACAGTCGCCCCGGAACGCCGGCATGGACCCGCGGGTGGGTTATCCCAACCGCGAAAACGATGCCATCCAGGAACCAGGGAACCAATGACCATGGACAAACCTGTCGCGGCGCAAGATGGGCCCTATGAGACCGAGGTGGAAGAAGGAAAAACCTATGTCTGGTGCGCCTGCGGG
>PTLK01000297.1 GCA_002938075.1 Alphaproteobacteria bacterium MarineAlpha3_Bin3 | reverse complement strand
CTACTATGGTGCCGACAAAAATGCCCGTGAAATCGCCTTCGTTCTTGGTGGTGGACGCCGAAACGGACGATGCGGCGGAATGGGTGATTTTCGGCGGAATGGTATCGACCAGCGTGCGCCCGCCCGAGGTAAAGACGACGACGTCGCCGTCGCTACGGAAGAAGAAACGGATGTCCACCAGTTCCGACAGCCTATCGATCCGTTGGTCGCGCTGATCCTTCAGGTCCGTCACGTCGCGCCCGACCGAGCCGTTGGTGATAATGTCTTCGTTCAACTGGTCGATGGAGGCGACGATTTTGTTCATCTCGGTGACGGTGTCGGCAATGTCGACGTCGGCTTGCTGCCTAAGCTCCTGGATCGTCTCGCTCATATTCTGAAGCGCAAAGGTGACGTCCTGGGCCCGGCGTACGACTTCGGCCTGCCCCAGCGATTTGTCGGGCGATACGGCGAGAAGTTCCAGTGCCGAGGTGAAATTCTCGAACAAGTGCGACAGGGACGAATTTTCCCCCGGCTTGCCGAAAAGATCTTGCGTGCGGGCGAAGAAATCATCCTGGACGGTGAACTTGTTCAACTCGGCCAGTTCGATACGGATATTCTTCAACAGCCCTTCATCGACCCTGCGGGTGATCTCGGAAATCTGGACCCCCGAGGCGACGCCGTTAAGGACCCGGGTTTCGGTATTCACGATCTTGCGCGAATACCCTTCCGAGTTGACGTTGGCGATGTTGTTGGCAACGACGTCCAGCGTCTGCTGGTTGACCAACAGCCCGCTCCGGGCGGTACGAAGGGCTTGGGTAAGGCCACCCATGTGAAAAGCTCCCGTTCAGGCCCTAAAGGGTGTGATCGACGGAAAGGGCGACGTTTTTCGGTGCCCCCCGGTGGTCATGGGTGCCGGTGCCGCCCGTCGGCGAATAGGTTCCGGCGCTGGGGACGCTCGCCTTGACGGCTTCGGCGATCAGGTTGACGACCCGCCGGTTTGCTTCGATGGCGATCTTCAACATCTTGGCGTTATCCTCCATCAATCCGTTGACCTTCTCGCCGATGCCGCGCAAGCGTTCGAGCAGTTCCTTGTCGACGTTGTCCAGGGCTTCAGGGTCTTCGGTCAGGCCCATGATCCGGGATTCGTAGACCCGCCCAAGGGTCACCTTTTCGTCTAGGATTTCATTGAGTTCCTTGTTCTGCTTTTCACGAAGCGCGACGTTTTCACGCTCCAGCAGATCCGCAAGGCGGCCGGTGATGACGATGAGATCGTTTACGCGTTTTGTGGGGTCCATGGCTATCTGAGCTCCTGCGCTTTTATGATTTCACGGAAAACGGCGTCTGCAATGCCAATACCGCCGGCCTTGGATAACGCCTTTCCGTATTCTTCCACTTGCATCGTCCGCCAAATTTTTTCAGAAGGGCCGCCCTCGAACGGCTCCGCCGCTTCGATGTTCTGGAACATCGGCTGCAGCATCTGGCCGAGGAAAACCGCTTCGAATTCCTCCGACACCTTGCGGGCCTGGCGAAGGTTTTCGACGCCGCGCACGTTGGGCAGCGCCCGGCCTTGGGCCAGGGCGTTGCCGGCCTGCAGGCTGAACAGTTGATTGTTCGCCAATTCGGCCATTACATAACCTCGATTTCGGCCTGTAGTGCGCCCGCCGTTTTGACCGCCTGGAGAATTGTGATCATGTCTCGGGGGCCGATCCCAAGCGCGTTGAGGCCGTTGACCATCTCTTGCAGGGTGACCCCAGACTGAACCACCGTCAGCCGTTGGTCCCCGCCTTCCTCGACCTGAACATCGGTGCGGTCGACGGTCGTCGTGGTGCCGACCTCGGCAAAGGGGCCGGGCTGCGAAACCTGCTTCGCCTCAGTAATCCGGATTGTCAGACTGCCTTGCGCGATGGCCACGGTGCTGATGCGCACGTTTTCGCCCATGACGATGGTTCCCGTTTGCTCGTCGATGACGACACGCGCCAGTTGATCGGGCTCGATCCTGAGTTGCTCGATATCGGTGAGAAGGTTGACCACGTTG
>PTLK01000296.1 GCA_002938075.1 Alphaproteobacteria bacterium MarineAlpha3_Bin3 | reverse complement strand
ATAATAGTCATAGACCACACGTGCCGCCGACGGCGCATCAGGGTCGATGATGTGGTTGTCGAACTTCTCGCCTAGCCGGACGATTTCGCTTTCGTGGTGATCGAAGGCCAGATGGCAGCCCGGCACGTAGGGCAGGTTGGTGGTGATGTCTATTTTTGAAATCGGCACTGTGCCATCCTGCATGTCCTTCGGGTGGACGAACAAGATATCGTCGATCAAGTCCCTATCTTCGAGCAGGACGGCGCAGACCAGGCCGTCGAAATCACTTCGGGTGACTAAGCGGAATTTTTCATCTGTTGACATTGAAACGCCTACTCCTGATTGCCGTTATGTGAGCATTCATGCCCCCTACCTTGGGCGAATAATAATCGTTTTACCGAGGCTGGTTTAAGTTTTGTTTATTTGCACCTTATAACCGCGCTTTCCGACCTATGGCAGTGATGGCCCTCACACGTTCTCAAACGAGGGTGACTTATTTGGACGGGCAGGCGTTTTTTAAATTTTATTTATTACTTTCCCAACATTTTTTCCCGCCGGAGAACCGCGACTATGATTTTTGAAAGGCACCCGCTTGCGGCTCAACTGGTATCCACCCCTATCAACTAGCGGTTCATGCTTTACGCCACAGAAAATAATTAAATTTATTAACTTAAAATAGGTTATGCTTTTTTTAATCTATTTTAGGTTATGTTAATTTTAGAAAGCCTACCCTGCGTTCTTCCGAGTTGCAGGCCAAATCTTCTCTTTGTCAACAGGGTTACTTTTTTCTATTTACAACAAAAAAGCACCATCAATCTTAATTTCAAATTGTCTGCAAAAAAAGTGCTGGATGTTTTACAGTTGGACGGGAAATCCCACTTTCCGCTATAACCCCTGCCCGTCAACGCCAGCCAGGAAAGGAGGGCCGGGTCATGATGAAACGAAAGATTCGGCGGCGGAACCCCGTCGCCCGGGCGCTCCGGCGGCTCAAGCCCAAGGTGATACCGTCCGCAAAGGCCTACCGCCGCAAGCCCAAACATAAAGGTCATTCCGATTTGAAGTCGGGATGGCCTTTTTCTTTTTTGGTGAAAGTTACTCAGCCGCCAATTTCCGCTTCTGGATAAGCTCCATGATCTCTGCCGCCGCCACCGGGATGTTGGTGCCGGGGCCGTAGACGGCAGCGACCCCCTTCTCGAACAGGAAGTCATAATCGTGGGGCGGGATGACGCCGCCACAAACGACGACGATGTCCCCCGCGCCGCCGTTGCGGAGCGCGTCGATCAGTTGCGGCACCAGGGTCATGTGCCCGGCCGCCTGCGACGATACGCCGATGACGTGGACGTCGTTCTCGATGGCTTCGCGGGCCGCCTCTTCCGGAGTCTGGAACATCGCACCCAGGTCAACCTCGAAACCGATGTCGACGAACGCCGTGGCGATCACCTTGGCGCCCCGGTCGTGACCGTCCTGGCCCATCTTGACCACTTGCATGCGGGGACGGCGGCCTTCGCTTTCGGCGAAGGCTTCGACCTCGGCCCGGATTTTCCGGAACCCCTCGTCGCCTTCGTAGGCCGAACCGTAAACCCCGGTGACGGAGCGCACCTGCGCCCGGTGGCGGGTGAAGACCTTCTCCAGGGCATCTGAAATCTCACCCACCGTGGCCCGGGCCCGGGTGGCGTCGATGGAAAGTTCCAGCAAATTCCCATCGCCCGATTCCGCGGCCCCGGTCAGGGCGTCGAGCGCCGCCCGGCACGCCTCCTCATCGCGGGACTTGCGGATTTCCTCGAGCCGCTTGATCTGTCCCTCGCGGACGGCGGCGTTATCGATTTCCAGCAAGTCCACGGGCTCGTCCTTTTCCGAAGGGTACTTGTTGACGCCGACGATGACCTCTTCGCCGCGGTCGATGCGGGCCTGCTTGCGGGCCGCCGACTCTTCGATCCGCAGCTTCGGCATGCCGGCGATCACCGCCTTGGTCATGCCGCCCAGGTCCTCGACTTCATCAATAAGCTTGCGGGCCTCGGCGACGACCGAGTGGGTCA
>PTLK01000295.1 GCA_002938075.1 Alphaproteobacteria bacterium MarineAlpha3_Bin3 | reverse complement strand
AAAAAAAGCGCCCCGGAAATTCTCGGGGCGCGCGCGCCTTGTTTTTTGCCTGGGAAGGCTAACGGGACGGAACCGGTCAATTATTAATCCAGTTTATCTTCGCTGTCGCCGAGGTTGTAGTACTCGGCGTAATTGAACGGGAACTCACCAATCCCGGCCGAAGCCCCCAGTCCGCCTCCTTGCGCCATGCTCATCGCCCGGCTGCCGGCTTGCGGGCCGGAGAAATTTTCCGCCACGTCGCGGTGAAAATTCAGCACGTTATCGGAGAATCTGACGTCCCGCTGGGTGACGCCCTTGAGGCCGATATTGTCGATCAGCGCCCTCATTTTTTCATCCTCCAGGGCGATGCCCGGCGGCTGGTAGTAATAGCCGAACATGATGCGGGTGTAATGCAGCTTCGGGTCGCCGGGCGCGATGTCCCATTCGCCCGAAATGCCGAAACACGCCCGGATCAAGCCGGTGAGCCGGTACGGCCGGTAAAAGATAAACCCGAGCTTGGTATGGATCTGGACCGCTGTTTCCCATTCCGCCGCCTGGCCCTTGGAGAAGTTCCAGGCTTCCACCTTGTCGCGGATGTTGAAGGGGGAATTGAACGACACATTCAGCGTATAAGGCGTGTCCATAAAGATGAATTCGCCCTGGGCGCCGTTGCACTTGAACAGCGCGTAATCGATCCGTTGTTCGTTGTCGGTGTATTGGATGCGTTTGACCGGGGTTTTGCCGACTTGCTCGGATGCGAAGACGATCAACCCGCTGTCCAGGGGCAATTCGACGGCCCTCGGCCCCGGCAGGGAGTATAAACCGCCACCGCTGCCGCTTCCGGCGCAGGCGGCAAGAACGCCAAAGCCGGCGATCAAAAAGGTAAACTTGGCTGCTGTTGAAACGTTTTTCATGAGGATGTCACCATTTGCTATAAACACGTGTTGATAACATCCCTTCCCGCGCCCCGGTTGGCCTATTAGGCGCTTTTTCATGGTTATAAACATGTAACCTTTCGAAGGGGTGAATCAACGGTTTTATCCTCTATTTCCTTCAAAATACCGTGAAGCCCCACCGTGAACACCAAGGCCCGGCGGGGTTTCCTCGATGCTGTCCCCTTGATAGCACGGCGTCGGGATTCGGGTCTGTGAGCTGGATCACACTTAAGGCCGAAAAAGTAAGCCAGCGCCGAGGCCGGGAAAGGCGATTTCATGTCGCTGTGGTAGGGACAATCGGCGGCCCTGTCGAGGGCACTGCCGGCGGCGGAACTGGTGGAAACCCTGGCCGCCGAAACGGGCGAGGCCCTAGACCGCCTCGCCTAGGCCCCAAGCCCCATCAGGGAGCGGGCGAAGTCGCGGGCCTCGAAGGGGTGCATATCGTCCAGCTTCTCGCCGACGCCGACGGCGTGCACCGGTAGGGCGAATTTTTCGGCCAGCGCCACCACCACCCCGCCCTTGGCCGAACCGTCGAGCTTGGTGACGATGAGGCCCGAAACATCGACCATTTCCTTGAAGGTCTCGACTTGGGAATGGGCGTTCTGGCCGACGGTGGCGTCCATCACCAACAGCACCGAATGGGGCGCCGTGGCGTCGGCTTTCTTGATCACCCGGACGATCTTCACCAACTCCGCCATCAGGTCCTTCTTGTTCTGCAACCGCCCAGCGGTATCGACCAGCAGCACGTCGGCGCGCCCGTCCTTTGCCCGCCCCATGGCATCGAAGACCAACCCGGCGGCATCGGCTCCGGGTTCGCCGGAAACCACGGGGCAGCCGGTCCGCTGGCCCCAGATCTGCAACTGTTCGACCGCCGCGGCACGGAAGGTATCGCCGGCCGCCAGCATCACCGAATGGCCTTCCTGGCGCCACTGGTTGGCCAGCTTGGCGATAGTCGTCGTCTTGCCCGAGCCGTTGACGCCGCAGACCAAGACCACGAAGGGCCGGTGCCGGAAGTCGATGGCCAGCGGCCGGGCCACGGGATCGAGCATGAAGGCGATTTCGTCGGCCAGCAGGGTCTTGACCTCTTGCGGGGTGATTTCCTTGTCGAGCC
>PTLK01000294.1 GCA_002938075.1 Alphaproteobacteria bacterium MarineAlpha3_Bin3 | reverse complement strand
TTCGAATCCTTGAACATCCTAGCCGATTCGGCCCCGTTTCCCCCGAAAAGGGGTAGCGAAAACAAGGTTTTCTTGGGGGATAGGCCTTTGAATCGAGCCATGACCCATGGCTTTGTCGTTGCCATGCTCGGCGCCTTGGCGTCGGTGAGCGCCCATGCGGCCAGCATCAACTCGATCTACGACATGGACCGGATGCTGTCCGAGCCGCACCCCCTGGCCGGCCAGTACGGTACCCGCTGGAACCCGGCGACCGTCGCCCCGCCGCCGATGTCCCCGCCGATGTCCCCTGGGGCCGCCCCCGGTTCGTCCACCAGTGCGCCGCCGCCGGGATCGCCGGCCCTTCTCTTGGCGCCGCAATTACGCCTCGACCCAGGAACCTCGGGCGTTCCCGTCCAGGAGCCGCGCCCCGCTCCCCGGCCCGCCACCCGGCCGAAGCCGCGATCGCAACTGGCGCCCTCCGATACGTCCCCCGGCGCTCCGCCTGTTATGTCCCCTGGCACGCCGCCCAAACCGGCGCGCAAGCTAAAAAGACGCCTCGTCGCCGTGGCCAAAAACGAAAAGCGTAAATCAGGCGGGTTACTATCCGAAATCAAGATCGGCGCCCTGGCCCAAGACCAGGGCCCGTTCAGCTCCAACAAGGAAGACGGCATCACCGCCCACGTCGAACTGCGCTTCGTTTCGCCGGATATCCTTAAATACATTGGCGCGCCCTATCCCCATATCGGCGCCGACATCAACACCTCGAGCAATACCAACTCGGTGTGGCTCGGCGTTGTATGGGAATGGGAGGTGTGGAAGAAGTTTTTCGTCGGCTGGAGCATGGGCGGCGCCTATCACGACGGCGAAACCGACAAAAACTCTGCCCCGTTGGACCGCAAGGAGCTCGGCTGCAACCCGTTGTTCCGGTTGGGCATCAACGTCGGCTGGCGGTTCGACAAGAACCACTCCATCGACCTGCTTATGGACCACATCTCCAACGCCAAGGCCTGCGACACCAACGAGGGCCTGGAAAATGTCGGTGTGCGGTACGGGTATCGGTTCTAGGATTTCTGGGCTCCGCTTTCATCTCGCCGCGACGGCTTTCTCGATGCCCTCGATTTCACGGCGCATCCTGCGCGCTTCGTGCCACAGGTCGTGGTTGGTCTGCATGTTGATCCAAAGGTTGGGACCGTTGCCGCAAAGCGTGCCTATTTTGAGCGCCATCGGCGGCGTGATCGGCGCATCGCCGCGAATGATCTTGTGCAGGGTCTGCCGGGAGGTGCCGAGAAGGCTGGCCGCCGGCATGATCTTCAGGTTCATGTTCTCCAGGGCTTCCGCCAGGATGACGCCCGGATGGGTGGGGGGAACGTCGCGGCTGAAAATGTCCATCAGTGGCAATCCTCCAGGTTGACTCTTACCGGGCCACCGTCGCGCCATTCAAAGGTAAGGCACCGATTGCCGGAGACGTGGACCGAGTAACGTTTGGGCTTGCCTTTGAGGGGGTGAAAATCGAACCCCGGAACGTTCATGTCCTGCGGCCTCGTGGCGGCGTCAAGGGCGTCAAGCCGCGTCAGGCACCGCGCTTTCAGGGCCGGGGAGATGCGGGCCGACCTGCCTTTATTGAATAACTCCTTCAATCCCCTGTGCTTGAAGCTCGTGATCACGGAATGACTGTAACCTAATAATTCACAGTATCAAGTGATAGTTGACAGTGGAGTGGGGGGTCGTCGTCATTCATGACCAGCCCCGGCCTTAACCCTTGCCAGTGATCTCGTCGTGCAGGGCCCGGCGCAGGCGGTCGAACACCGGCGTCCACGAACCTGGGCGGTTCTGGCGGAACAACCTAGCCGTCGGGTAACAGGGGCTGTCGTCGCGGTCCAGCATCCAGCGCCAGTCGCCGGGATAGGGCAGCACCACCCACACCGGCTTGCCCAGGGCCCCGGCCAAGTGGGCGATGGATGTATCGACGGAGATCACCATGTCCAGTTGCGCGATCACCGCGGCGGTGTCGGCGAAATCGCGCAATTTGTTGCCCAGGTTCATGATCAGGGCC
>PTLK01000293.1 GCA_002938075.1 Alphaproteobacteria bacterium MarineAlpha3_Bin3 | reverse complement strand
CAGGGCTCGCCGCATGCAGCGCTTATGAATATGTCTCCGACAAGATATCCGATCCCATCGTCCTGCGTTGTCCGGATTATCTGGTTATCGCCGACGCCGCCAATCTGGTCCGCTTCCGCGACGGTCCCGGCCGTGACCTGATCGACGTCGATTTCGAAACTGAAATCATCCGCGTCCAACTTGCGTGCACTAGCAACATCGACAAGAGAACCCGGGTTGGAACTTTGGAGGTCGAGGTGTTCGTTTTTTTTCGCGCCGAGCGCGGCCCGGCGAACCGCAGCCGCAAGGGACGATTCGATTATTTCATTAGCGTCGTCGACCGCGACAACAAAATCCTCTATCGGGAGGCGTTTGCAATAAATATTGGCTTTCCCGGCAACAAAACCCGTCTCCTGCTGAGGAGCGAATCGGTGACACTGGAAATTCCCATCACCCCTAAACGAGCCAGCCGCAGCTACCGTATTTTTGCCGGGCTGGAATTGAGCCGCGACGAACTTGAGTTCAACCGGCGGCGGCGTGAAAGGACCGGCAAATAACCTATTGCCACCGGCCCTGATTATTGACCTAGTGGGGTCGGGCATGGCAAGCTTAGCGGTGAAGAGAGTGACAAAATATCATATGAACCCTGCGGGAGAGACCGGCTGAACGGCCAGCCACTCTGGCGGTTTTGGGCCGGCGCCGAAGGAGCAACCGCCCCGGAAACTCTCAGGCACCCGGACCGCAGGGAGATGAGGCTCTGGAAAGCGGGCGGCGGTGTAATCAACGGCCTGACTTCAGGCAACGCCCCGCCCCATTGAAGATGCAACCCCGCCGGCCCGAGCTGTCGCCGGAGGGTGAATCTTTCAGGTCCCGAGACAAAGGGGGCGCTTGGCGAAGGTCGGTGGGATGACGATCCACCGGCCAGAAAGGCGCACCACCGTTTTCGGAGAGCCAGATGACCGATCAAGAAGTCCAGGACCTGAAACAGACCCCGCTCGATACCCTGCACCGGGAATGGGACGCCAAGATGGTGCCCTTCACCGGCTATGACATGGCGGTACATTTCCGCGAAGGCATCATCGCCGAACACCTGCATACCCGGGCCGAGGCTTCGATCTTCGACGTATCGCACATGGGGCAGGCGAAACTGTTGGGGGACGACGCGGCGGCGGCTCTCGAAACCCTGGTGCCGGGCGATATCCAGGGCCTGGCCCCCGGCAAGACCCGTTACACGGTCCTGACCAACGAACAAGGCGGCATCCTCGACGACCTGATGGTCACCGACCGGGGCGATCACCTTTACCTGGTCGTCAACGCCGCCTGCAAGGACGCCGATTTCGCCCATATCCGAAACCGCCTCGCCGAGCGGGCGCGACTCGAAATCCTCGACGACCGGGCGCTCCTCGCCCTGCAAGGACCGGCGGCGGCAACCGTGATGGGGCGTTTGCACGCCGAAGCCCCGGACATGGCGTTCATGACCGCCGCCGCCTTGGACCTCGACGCCATCCCCTGTTTGGTCACCCGCTCGGGGTATACCGGCGAGGATGGCTATGAGATTTCCGTCGCCGCCCCCGATGCCGAAAAATTGGCCAGGCGGCTGCTGGCCGAATCGGAAGTCCTGCCAGCCGGCCTCGGGGCGCGCGATTCCCTTCGCCTCGAGGCGGGGCTGTGTCTTTACGGCCATGACATCGACAAGACGACGACCCCGGTCGAGGCGAGCTTGTCCTGGGTCCTCGGCAAGCGCCGCAGAGAGGAAGGCGGGTTTCCCGGTGCCGGGATCATTCTCAATCAATTGAAAACCGGCGCCGCAAAAAAACGGGTCGGCCTGAAACCCGACGGCAAGTCCCTGGCGCGCGACCATACCGCGGTCGAAAACGACGCTGGCGAGGTGATCGGCGAAGTGACCAGCGGTGGCTACGGGCCGAGCGTCGAAGGCCCGATCGCCATGGGCTACATGAAGACCGAGTATGCAAGCCCCGAAACCCCGGTTAACCTGAGGGTCCGCGGCAAGGCGCTGCCCGGTTCCGTGGTCAAGCTGCCGTTCGTCGACCAGC
>PTLK01000292.1 GCA_002938075.1 Alphaproteobacteria bacterium MarineAlpha3_Bin3 | reverse complement strand
CTCGATCGCCGGGCACCGGGTGCGGCCCCTGGGCGTCGACCGTTTCGGGCAGTGCGGGGACGTGCGCGACCTTTACCGCGCCTACGGCATCGATGCCGAAGCTATCGAGGCGGCCTTCGGGGATTCCTGAAACGCTATAGGAAGCGACGGCGGAGAGGCGTTCAGATGTCGACTTCGTGCCAGTCGCTTGAGCCCAGAAGCTCGGTCAGGTCCTTGAGCCGCGCCTGCCAGATTTCCAGGTCCTCGGGGTCGGCGTCCTCGTCGTCGTCTTTAATTAGCTTTTCGTGCATGGCGACCTGGCTTTCGACGACGACGATCACCTCTTTCAGCTGCGGCTCGGTGATGACGTTGATGGTCACCTTGCCGTCGAACAGCATGTCGGCCCGGGGCATCGGGTCCAGCTCTTCGAGCCGTTCATCCAACACCTTCCATTGTTCGTGCCATTCGTTGTAAACCGAACCCTCGGGCGCTTTTTTGCCGGCGAGGTTCTCATCCATGCTACCCATGACGGCCATGAATTCGTGCACAGTGAATACGATTTTATCCAAGGAACGCTCCCTAAGGTTTTTTGGCGCCGCCGTTTTTTCCGTTTTGGCGCCCGGGATGCGTTTACTTAATGGATCATACGCCGTTGCTCAACCTCGGATCGAAAAAGAAGCCGGCTTATGAGCTCCGCTGACACTCCCCTCGCCCCCCCCCTCGACCCCAGAACCTATCCCTACCGCGACGACATCGCCGCCGACTTCCTGGAAGGCAAGGTCGAATCGAAATCCTTCGTCCCCGGCCGTCAATGCCGCCTGGGCACCGCTCAATCGGCGGTAATGACCAAGCCGGTCACGGCGAATTCGATTGAGGGCGTCATGCAGGCGAGCGAGCTTCTGTTCGGCGAGGCGTTCACCATCTACGACGAATCCAACGGCTGGGCCTGGGGCCAATGCGGCCACGACGGCTATGTCGGCTATGTGGCGGCGGCCGACTTTTACGACAATCTGCCCGAGCCTACCCACTGGGTGACGGCGGTGCGCTCCCTGGTATTCCCGGACCCGAAGGGTGAATACCCGGGGATGATGTCGGTGTCGATGACGGCCCGGGTTTCCCTCGACAGGGAAGAAGGCGATTACGCCCGCCTCGCCTCGGGCGGCTGGATGTTCAGGAGTCACCTGGCGCCCCTGGGCGAGACGCGGACCGATTTCATCGCCACGGCGCAGATGTTTACCCGCGTGCCCTACCTCTGGGGCGGGCGCGGCGGCCTCGGCATCGACTGTTCGGGACTGGTGCAGGTGCCGCTGGCGGCGGCCGGGATCGCGATCCCCCGCGATACCGACCAGCAGGCGGATGCCGTCGGCGAGGATGTCGAGGTGCCCGAAGACGTTTCCGATTTGCGGCCCGGCGATATCCTGTTCTTTCCTGGCCACGTCGGCTTCTACCTGGGTTCGGGCGCCTTCCTGCACGCCTCGAGCCACGGCATGATGGTCGCCACCCATACGCTGGCCGAAGTGCTGGAGCGCATCGACGAGCGCCACGGCACCGGCATCACAAGGGTCAGAAGGATTAAGGTGGTGGAGTGAGGGAACGGCGCACGTAATTCGAATTGATTAGAAGCGGTTTGGCGACCGGCATCCTGGTCGCCGCCCTGTTTTTTCAGATTCTGCCGTTCTTCCTGCTTATGGTGGTGATGGCCTATGCCATGGGTGTTACCGGCGGCGCGATGCTGGTCATCGTCCCCGTCCTCCTGTTCGCGATGATATTTGCCGCTTGCGGGCTGGTCTCGAAACGAAAGCAGCGGGTTCCCGACTGGCCGCCGCCCCGGATACGGCGAACCGATGACAGGCCGGTGCGCGGCCCGGTCCCGTTGCTGAAGACCAAGGCCGAGCGTTACCAGGACCTGAAGGAAGTTTTGGTGCGCGTTTGGCGTTAGGGGATTTAAGTCGAAAAATGGTGCCCCCGGGGAGAATCGAACTCCCACTCCCTTGCGAGAACGGGATTTTGAATCCCGCGCGTCTACCAATTCCGCCACAGGGGCTTAACAAACCG
>PTLK01000291.1 GCA_002938075.1 Alphaproteobacteria bacterium MarineAlpha3_Bin3 | reverse complement strand
CCATCGCCGCCGAAAACGGCGCCATGATCCGCCTCGGGCCCGGAAAGCCACAAATCACCGGCACCGTTCCCGTCGGCAGACTGGCGGCCGACGGGAACCGCCTAGTGCCCATGGACGGCGAGTTGATCCGCAGCCGAACCCGCACCGTCTATAACGGCGCCGCCGTCGTCACCTTGGTCCTCAACGGCTCCGGCGGGCTGGCCGCCGAGCCTGAGCTTTCGGCCATCGCCCTGTTGGAATCGGGCGATGACCCTATCACCGACGAGGCCAAGGAAGCGGCCCGGGCCGCCGTCGAGGGACTGAAGGCGAAGCAGCGGGGCGACGACGAAACGGTGCGCGAAGCCGTTCGTATTGCGGTCCGGCGCAGTTTCCGCAAGAGTCTGAATAAGAACCCGGTGATCACCGTGCATCTGTTCCGGGTTGGGGGTAAGGAAGGTCGATGATCGGAAAGCTCAATCACGTCGCCTTTGCCGTGCCCGACCTGAACGCCGCGGCGGCGGTCTACCGGGACACGCTCGGCGCCCGGGTTTCGGAGGCCGAGGCGCTGCCGGAGCACGGGGTGACGGTGGTGTTTGTGGACCTGGGCAATACCCGGGTCGAGCTGATGGAGCCCCTCGGCGAAGACTCCCCGATCACCGGGTTCCTGGAAAAAAACCCGACCGGGGGCATGCATCATGTCTGTTACGAGGTCGACGACATCATCGCCGCCCGCGACAAACTCAAAGACCAGGGCGTCCGTGTGCTTGGCGACGGCGAGCCGAAAACCGGGGCGCATGGCAAGCCGGTCCTGTTCCTGCATCCGAAGGACTTCGCCGGCACCCTGATCGAACTGGAACAGGCTTAAGGATACTACCATGGATTGGGCCACCGCACTCGCCACCTACGCCATCATCTGGTGGCTGGTCATGTTCATGGTTCTGCCGTGGGGGGTGCGGCGCATCGAGCCCGAGGACCTGAGGGAAGGGGACGATCCCGGGGCGCCGGCAAACCCTAGAATGCTGATCAAGGTCGCCGTCACCACGGTGGTCGCAGGCATGGTCTTCGGGCTGGTTTACCTGGTCATCAAATCGGGCGTGATTTCGTTCAGGGTTTGAGGGGACGTGGCGTTATTGTGATCACGATCACAGATCCGTCGCGTCATCGGAGCTAAAAACTTGTCAATGTCGTCGAATGAACCGCCATATTGATTGCGAGGTACGTCACTATGTTTAAAAGGACCATTCCTGCCCAGCCGCGTCTTCCCTTCTTGCTTTTATCGCTCCTTGTCGCCGGCGCTTTCCTCGTCGGCACCGCCGCCGAGAAACCGGCCTTCGCCGGCAAGCCGGATTTCGCGGGAAAGGGGGCTGACAAGGCTGATAAGGGCAATCGGGGACGCAGCGACAAGGCCCTCAAACACGCCAAAAGCCAGGGCAAGGGTAAGAAGAAGGGGATCGGCAACAGAGACAAGAAGGGCAAGGAAAGGGGCTAACCGTCGAGTTGGAAGCTAAGGGGGTTGATTCAAGTAAACAGATGAGTTGGTACTGCGAAATCGCCAAGGGGCACCCGGTCCACGAGTCCTATCACGACAACGAATACGGCTTTCCGCTCACCGACGAATGTGCCTTGTTCGAATTACAATCCCTGGAACTGTTCCAGGCCGGACTGTCTTGGGAGATCGTGCTCAAGAAGCGCCCGACCACCGTCAAGGCCTTCGACAACTTCGACGTCGACACGGTGGCCGCTTACGGCAAAAGGGATGTCGGGCGGCTGTTGAAGGACCCCGGGATCATCCGCAACCGGCTCAAGGTCAATTCCATCATCGACAACGCGGGCCGGGTGATGGCGCTGCGTGACAGCCACGGCGGCTTTGCCGAATGGATCGCCGCCCACCATCCACGGAACCGGGCCGAATGGACGAAGCTTTTCCGCCAGACCTTCAAGTTCATGGGCGGGGAAATCGTCAACGAATTCCTGATGTGCATCGGCTATCTGCCCGGCGCCCACCACCAGGACTGCCCGACCTACAAACGCATCGCCAAGATGAAGCCGCCTGTGCCTTGGTCGCG
>PTLK01000290.1 GCA_002938075.1 Alphaproteobacteria bacterium MarineAlpha3_Bin3 | reverse complement strand
TCATCAAGGGCCCGGTGTTCTGCCAGTTGTTGATGGCCGACGAGATCAACCGCGCCAGCCCGCGCACCCAATCGGCGCTCCTGCAGGCGATGCAGGAGCCCCGGGTGTCGGTGGCCGGTAAATACTATGACCTGCCGGAGCCGTTCCATGTACTGGCGACCCAGAACCCGCTGGAGCTGGAAGGCACCTATCCATTGCCGGAAGCGCAGCTCGACCGCTTTTTCATGCAAGTGGACGTGGATTACCCGGATTTGGAAGGCGAACGCCAAATCATCGTCAACACCACCGGCACCATCGTGCCCGAGCCGGTCCAGGTGATGGACGCCAAGGCCCTGATTGAGGCGCAAGGCCTCGTCCGCCACGTTCCTGTCGGCGAAAGCGTGGCCGAGGCGATCCTCGAGCTGGTTCGCGCCGGGCGACCGGAAACCTCCGACATCGAAGACGTGAAAAAAAGCGTTTCCTGGGGACCGGGACCCCGGGCCACCCAGGCGTTGATGCTGGGCGTGCGTGCCCGATCGGTGATCGAGGGCCGCCTGGCCCCCAGCATCGACGACGTGCTGGCGTTGGTGCATCCGATCCTTCGCCACCGCATGGCCTTGACCTTCTCCGCCCGGGCGGAAGGGGTCACGCTTCGCAGCATCATCGACCGGCTTTGTGACCGGATTGCCTGATAGATTCCCGGCGACGGCGGTTCCGGCCGAGGTTGGAAAAGCATCATGACCGCGCGCGGTTCGCTTACCCATCATTCTTCGGACCTCCACCACAGGGCGGAGGAACTGGCCGCTCACCTGCCGCCGTTGCTGGTCGCCGCCGAACGGGTGGCGGCGACCGTTTCACAAGGCGTTCACGGGCGGCGCCGCGTTGGCCAGGGGGAAACCTTTTGGCAGTTCCGGCGCTATCAATTCGGCGACTCGACGCAGTTGATCGACTGGCGGCAATCGGCCAAGTCGCAGCCGGTCTACGTCCGCGAGACAGAATGGGAAGCGGCGCAAAGCGTCTGGCTGTGGCGGGACGGATCGCCGTCCATGTCGTATCGCTCATCCGACCGCCTGCGCAGCAAGATCGAACGCGCCGACATGCTTTTGCTGGCCCTGGCGTCGCTTTTGATCCGGGGCGGGGAACACGTGGCGATCCTGGGCACCGGCATGCCGCCGGCGACGGGGCGCGGCATGCTGATCCGGTTGTGGTCGATGATCGAGGCCCAGGACCAAAAGGCCAAAACCTCTTATGAAAGCCTGCCGGCTTTCGAGTCGCTTCCCCGTTACGCCCGCGTCGTGTTGATCGGCGATTTCCTGTCGCCCCTGGACGAGATCAGGGAAGCGATAGGGATTTTCGCCAACCAGGGCGTCCGCGGGCATTTGCTCCAGGTGCTGGATCCGGCGGAAGAAACGCTGCCGTTTTCCGGCCGCGTCCGGTTCGACGGCATGGAGGACGAAGGCGACGTTTTGATCGGCCGGGTGGAATCCATGCGCGACGACTATCTTCAAGCGTTCAACCGCCACAACCAGGGCCTGGAGGCGCTGGCCAAATCGTTCGGCTGGAGTTACGCCATCCATCATACGGACCACTCGCCGGAAACGTCGCTGCTGGCTCTTTACCTGGTGCTGTCAGAAAAGACCGGTGACTGAGCGGTGCTGAGCGTCGGCGCCATATCCTTTGCCGCCCCCTTTGCCCTTGCGGCGCTTGTAACGTTGCCGGTGATCTGGTGGTTCTTGAGGCTGACGCCGCCGATCCCGATGACGATCCGGTTTCCCCCGGTCCGCCTGCTGTTGGGTTTAAAGACGCGGCAGGAAAGTTCCGCCAAAACCCCCCTGTGGCTTCTGATCCTGCGCTTGGTTCTGGCGGCGGTGATCATCCTTGCGGTGTCGCACCCGTTGTTGAATGCTGGCGCCCGGTTGACCGGCAAGGGGCCGTTGATCGTCATTATCGACGACAGTTGGGCGGCGGCCGCCCATTGGCCGCAACGCCGGGCGATGCTGGGTGGCCTCGCCGATCAGGCGGAACGCGACTCCCGGCCGGTGGTGGTGGTGAGCACGGCGCCGGTGGAAAAC
>PTLK01000029.1 GCA_002938075.1 Alphaproteobacteria bacterium MarineAlpha3_Bin3 | reverse complement strand
TTCATCTATCGCCCGGCCCACTACATGAAGCGGTTTCACGCCCGCTATTCGGACACCGCGGAGCTGAAAAAGATGGCCGAAAAAGAGCGTCTCATGGACTGGTCGGTGCTGCATCTGTCCAAGGACCGCATGTATACCCTCGACAACCCGGAAATGCCGACGCTGCAACCGTGGATGAACACCACCAAGCCGCCCTCGCAGCGGTTCGTGTTCGTGCGCAATCCTTTCTTCCACCGCGTCGACACCGCCGGGCGCCAGCTTCCCTACATCGACCGGGTGATCATGAACATCAGCCTTCGCGACCTGATCCCGGCCAAGGCCGGGGCCGGGGAATCGGACCTTCAAAGCCGCTACATCGCCTTCGAAGACTACACCTTCCTGAAGGAAAGCGAGAAACGTTACGACCAGTCGGTCCACCTGTGGCGCACGGTGAAGGGGTCCCATATCGCCATTTACCCCAACCTCAACACCAAGGACCCGGCGTGGCGAAAAATCCTCAGGGACGTGCGGTTCCGCCGCGCCCTGTCGCTGGCCATCGACCGCAACGAAATCAATCAGGTCGCCTATTTCGGGCTGGCCCGGGGCGGCAACAACTCGATCATAGAGGAAAGCCCCTTATTCCGGCCCGAATACCGGACGCTGTGGGCCGGCTTCGACCTGGCAAGGGCCAACCGGCTGCTCGATGAGATGGGGCTAGACAAGAAAGACGGCGACGGCATCCGCCTGCTACCCGATGGCCGTTCGGCGATCATTACCATCGATACGTCGGGCGAAAAAACGGAAATCACCGATATCCTGGAATTGATCCACGACACGTGGCTGAAAGCCGGGATCAAGATGCTGCCCCGGCCGGCCCAGCGCGATATCTTCCGCAACCGGGTGTTTTCCGGCGATTCCAAGATGGCCGTGTGGTCGGGCCTGTCGAACGGGATACCGACGGCGGATATGACGCCCGATGAATTCGTCCCCACCCGCCAATACCAATTGCAATGGCCGAAGTGGGGAAAATTCATGGAAAGCAACGGCCAGGCGGGGGAACCCCCTGACTTGCTTGAAGCCAAGCAGCTTCTCGACCTGATGTCGGCCTGGAACAACGCCTCGGGTCTTTCCGAGCAGGAAGAGATCTGGCACCGCATTCTCAAGATCCACGCAGAACAGGTCTTTTCCATCGGCATCATCAACCGCACCTTGCAGCCGGTGGTCGTCAATAACCGGCTCAGGAACGTTCCTGCCGAAGGCTTCCACAACTGGAACCCGGGGGCCTATTTTGGGGTTTACCGGCCGGATACCTTCTGGTTCGCGGGTAAGGGCAAGGATCGGGGTTAAAACGGTCACCGCCGCATGATCACCTACATTATCCGACGAATGTTGTTGATGATCCCGACGCTGCTGGTGATCAGCCTGCTGGTTTTCATCATCATCGAACTGCCGCCCGGCGATTACATCGAAAGCTACATCGCCCAGCTTGAAGCCCAGGGCGAACAAGCCAATCCGGAACTGCTGAATTTCCTGCGCCAGCAATACGGCCTCGAAAAGCCGGCCTATGAACGCTACTTCGGCTGGGTCACGGGCATGGTGCAGGGCGATTTCGGCTTCTCCTTCGAATACCGCATGCCGGTGTCGGAAGTGATCGGCGACCGTCTGTTGCTAACCATCCTGATCTCCATCGCCACCATCATGTTCACCTGGATCATCGCCTTCCCCATCGCCATCTATTCGGCCACCCATCAATACAGTTGGGGCGATTACGGCCTGACCCTGCTGGGGTTGATGGGGCTGGCGACGCCGAACTTCCTGCTCGCCCTGATCATGCTCTATTTCGCCAATGTGGTGTTCGGGACCTCCATCGGCGGCCTGATGGACCCGGAATACCTGAACCAGCCCTGGTCCGTGGACAAGGCGGTATCGGTGCTCGAGCACCTGTGGGTGCCGGTCGTCGTCATCGGCACCGCCGGGACCGCCGGCATGATCCGCAAGCTCCGGGCCAACCTGCTGGACGAGCTCGGAAAACATTACGTCACCGCCGCCCGCGCCAAGGGGCTACCGGGTTACCGGCTGCTGGTCAAGTATCCGCTCCGCGTCGCCATCAACTTCATGGTCGGCGACATCGGCCACCTGCTGCCGAGCGTTATTTCCGGCGCCGAACTGGTGGCCATCGTGCTGTCGCTGCCGACGACGGGGCCGATCCTGATTTCGGCCCTGCAAAGCCAGGACATGTACCTGGCCGGGTCGTTCCTGATGTTCCTGTCGATGCTGACGGTGGTTGGGGTGCTGATTTCCGACATCGCCCTGACCTTTCTGGACCCGCGCATCCGTCTTGACCAGGGGACGGAACGATGACCACGCCGAACAGCCCCGACGCGACGCTGCAGCACTTCGTCTCGACGGAGCCGTTCGACCCCAAGGTGGCCAGCAAAATCGCCCCCGAACTGGAACGCTATTTCCTGGCCTCGCAGTGGAAGCTCATGTGGTGGAAGCTGAAATGGCACCGGCTGGCGGTTTTTTCCGGTCTTTTCCTGTTGGTGCTTTACGGGACCACCCTGATCAGCGAATTCCTCGCTCCCTATGACACCCATACCCGCGATATCGGCCATATCTACGCGCCGCCGCAATCCGTTCACCTGTTCGACGACGGCGAATTCATCGGCCCCTTCGTCTATGGGATGGATTACAAGCTCAACATGGTCAATCTGAAACGCGAATACACGGACAACCCCAACAAGATCCAGCGCCTCCGGTTTTTCTGTCAGGGCGACGAATATTATTTCTGGGGCATCATCACCAGCCGCCTGCACCTGGTCTGCCCGGCCGAAGGCGGGACCCTTTTCCTGCTCGGCACCGACCGCCTGGGACGCGACGTGCTGTCGCGGATCATCTACGGGTCGCGGATCTCGCTGACCATCGGGCTGGTGGGGATCACCCTCAGCTTCTTCATAGGCATGATAGTCGGCGGCATAGCCGGGTATTTCGGCGGTCTGATCGATACCATCATCCAGCGGATCATCGAAATCATCCAGTCGTTCCCCCAGATTCCGCTGTGGATGGCGTTATCCGCGATCATGCCGCTGACGTGGAGCCCGCTGGTGATCTATCTGGCCATCACCATCATCCTGGCCATGCTCGAATGGACCAGCCTCGCCCGCGCCGTCCGCTCGAAGCTGTTCTCGCTCAGGGAAGAGGAATTCTGCACCGCGGCGAAGCTCATGGGGGCAAAGCCGTCGCGCATCATCGGGCGCCATCTTCTGCCCGGTTTCATGAGCTATCTGATCGCCGCGGCCACACTTTCCATTCCGGCCATGATCCTGGGCGAAACGGCGCTCAGCTTCTTAGGAATCGGCTTGCGCGCGCCGATCACCAGTTGGGGGGTGTTGCTGAACGAGGCCCAGAATATCAACATCGTCGTGCTCTATCCGTGGCTGATGCTGCCGGTGGTGCCGGTGATCCTGACGATCCTGGCCTTCAGCCTTTTTGGCGACGGGCTCAGGGACGCCGCCGATCCCTATAAATAAAAAGGGAACGCATTCCTTAGTTGTTTAAATTGTGCATGGTTTTGGGATAGTGTTGCGGTGGTTCAAAAGGGTGATTGAGAACGCTCTGTGAACCCGTTCAAAGAAGGCGCTCATAAACTCAATTATAAGCCTTGATGAGCGGACAATGAGGGAACCTAGGGAAGTGACCGAACGTCTTAACGCCAAGCGGTTGATGATCTATAGCCATGACACCTTCGGTCTTGGCCACCTTCGCCGATGCCGGGCCATCGCCCATTCCCTGGTCGAGCGGTTCAAGGGCCTGACCATCCTGATTCTGTCGGGCTCGCCGATCATCGCCGACTTCGATTTCCGCGCCCGGGTGGACTTCATCCGCATCCCCGGCGTCATCAAGCTCTTTAACGGCGAATACACTTCCCTCGGGCTCAAAATCGACCTCAAGGATACCTTGTCGATCCGGGAATCCATCATCCGCAACACGACCCGGGAATTCGCCCCTGACCTGTTTCTGGTCGACAAGGAGCCGCTGGGCCTGAAAGGGGAGATGACCGATACGCTCCGCATGCTCAAGGGCACCGGCACCAAGACCATCTTAGGGCTCCGCGACATCATGGACGAGCCGACGCTGCTGAAGCGGGAATGGGCCGGCCGCGATATGCTGAGCGCGATGGACGACCTGTACGACGACATCTGGATCTACGGCCTCGAGGAATTCTTCAATCCCCTGGCAACCATGGACGTGACCCCGGCGCTCAGGGGCAAGATAATCTACACCGGCTATTTGCCGCGCTCCCTGCCCAAGGAGCACCACCCGCCCGAGAAGCTGGATATGGAAGAGCCCTACATCTTGGTCACGCCGGGCGGCGGCGGCGACGGCGCGACGATGGTCGATTGGGTGATGCGCGCCTTTGAGGGCGATGATGCGCCGCCTTTCGGGGCGTTGATGGTGCTGGGCCCATTCATGCCGCCGGAGCTCAGGGCCGAATTCATGGACCGGGCCGCCAAATTGGACCGGGTCAAGGTGATTTCCTTCGATTCCCGCATGGAAGTGCTGATGGCGAATTCCGTCGGCGTCATTTCCATGGGCGGCTACAACACGTTTTGCGAAATCCTGTCCTACGACAAACGGGCGCTTGTAATCCCCCGGATGGAACCGAGAAAGGAACAACTTAACCGCGCCACCCGGGCCGAGGAACTAGGCTTGTCGAAGATGCTGATCCCCGACGGCGACCTCGATACACGGACCATGGTCGAGGCACTCAGGAACCTGCCCGATCAGAATAAGCCGTCCGAGTCCCTGCTGCCGGGCATGCTCGACGGGCTCGACCGTATCGGCGCCCTGGTGCGCAGCAGCGTCGAGGACGAGGGCGGGATTCAACGGCCGTTGCGCGCCTTGTGGTCATAAGGGCCGATGTCCGCCGCCGTTGTTTTTGTTCTCAAGGGTTACCCGCGGTTGTCGGAGACGTTCATCGCCCAGGAAATCCTGGCCCTCGAACAGCGCGGGCTGGATATCCGGATCGCCTCCATCCGCCGGCCCACCGATGCCGAACGCCACCCCATCCATAACGATATCAAGGCCCGGGTCACCTATTTGCCGGAATTTCCCGCCCTCGAACCCCTCAGGGTCTTCAGGGCCTGGAAAGGATTGCATTCCCGGCCCGGTTTCTGGGCCGCCCGGAGGCAATGGCTGCGCGACCTCCGCCGCGGCCCGACTCCGGCCCGGGCCCGAAGTTTCGCCCAGGCCCTGGTGTTGGCCCATGAGGCGGCGCCGGAGGTATCCCGGCTGCATGCCCATTTCCTGCATACCCCGGCCTCGGTGGCGCGGTATGCGGCGATGATGCTGGACATCCCCTGGAGTTGTTCGGCCCACGCCCGCGACATCTGGACGACGCCGGTGTGGGAAAAAACAGAGAAGCTAAAAACCGCTGACTGGCTGGTCACCTGCACCGCCCACGGGCAGCAGTACCTGAACGCCCTGGCCGCCCTGTCCGATTGCCTGGATGCGGTTGAATTGGTCTATCACGGCCTCGACCTGGGGCGCTTTCCACCGCCGGATTTCTCCTCCGCGAAGGGCGACGGCAGCTCGGAAAAGGACCCGGTGGTCATCCTGTCGGTCGGCCGGGCGGTCGAAAAGAAAGGATACGGGACGCTTTTGGGGGCGCTTGCCCGTCTGCCGGATGATCTGCATTGGCGCCTCGTCCATATCGGCGGCGGGCCGCTCAGGGGCAGGCTGCAACGCCACGCCCGGGCGCTCGGCATCGACGGCCGGATAACGTGGATGGGCACCTGCGCCCAAGAGACGGTGCTCGAACATTACCGCGCCGCCGACCTATTCGTCCTCGCCAGCCGCCTCGCCCCGGACGGCGACCGGGACGGCCTGCCCAACGTGCTGATGGAAGCCCAAAGTCAGGGGCTGGCCTGCGTTTCAACCGCGCTGTCAGCAATCCCCGAACTGATCGTGGACGGCGAGACCGGGGTGCTGGTGCCGCCCGACGACGAGGAAAGCCTGTCCGCCGCCCTGGCCGAACTGTTGGCCGATCCGGACTTGCGCGCACGGCTGGGGGCCGGCGGCCACCGGCGGGTGCGCGAGCATTTCTCCCATTACCGGGACCTGGACCGGCTGGCTCGAAAGTTCGGGCTTCGGGCGCCGGTGGTCCGGGAATGCGCCTGAACCGGCGGCGGGACCGGCGGTCGTGACGTCCCTGGCGATGATCCGGCACGGGCCGACGGCCTGGACCGAAGAAAACCGCATCCAGGGCCATTCCGACATCCCGTTGAGCGCTGCCGGCCGCGACATGGTGTGCGGCTGGCGGGTGCCGCCGGATTTAGCGGCATACGACTGGGTGTCGAGCCCGCTCAGCCGGGCCCGGGAAACCGCGGTGCTGCTGTCGGGGCGCGAGCCTGCCATCGAGCCCCGGCTCAAGGAAATGAGTTACGGCGAATGGGAAGGGCTGCGACTTCCCGATCTGCGTGCCGAGTTGGGCGACGAGATGGTAGAAAACGAGGCCCGGGGGCTGGATTTTCGCCCCCCCGGCGGAGAAAGCCCCGGCGAGTTGCAGGACCGGCTGCGGCCGTGGCTGGCCGAGGTCGCGGCCCGGGGAAGGCCGACATTGGCGGTGGCCCATCACGGCGTCCTTCGCGCCCTCTTCTCCCTGGCTACCGGCTGGACCATGGCCGACCGTCCACCGGAAAAGCTGCAATGGAGCGCCGTCCATTATTTCAAACTCGACGATAACGGCGAACTCAGTGCCGAGCGTCTCAACGTTAGCCTGGAAAAACCATGAGCCCCGCTAGTAGCCTGTATCATCTAAATTGTACCCCTACGATCGCTTTCCCCGTTTCCTTGGCAGGAGGAGGCGCGCAGGCGATGGCGGCCCATCGGCAAGCGTTTTCGACGCCCCGAGGGGACGGGGAAAGCGACCCGGAGGGCGGCGTTGCGAGGCTTCCGGACGTCGTCGCGCGCCGCTTGTGGTGGGTTGGCACCACGGCCTGCCTTCGCCGAAGCGAAGCTCCGGCTTCGCGCAGGCAGGCGCACCGCGCTCCTAGCCGGAAACCTCGCAACGCCGTCGTAGGGGTACAATTTAGATGATACAGGCTACTAGGGTCTTGTTTTACGTCCAGCACCTGCAAGGGGTCGGGCATCTGTACCGCGCCGCCCGGATCGTGCGGGCGATGACGGCGGCGGGGCTGGCGGTGGACCTGGTTTCCGGCGGTCGGCCGGTCCCCGGCCTAAACGCCGGCGGCGCGACCCTGCATCAATTGGCGCCCGTGCAATGTCCGGACGGGGATTTCGCCAACCTCCGCGACGGCCGGGGCGACCCCGTCGACGAGGCGTTCAAGGAACGCCGCCGGGAAGCCCTGCTGGCGCTGTTCCGGGAAAGCGCCCCCGACGCCGTCATCATCGAGGCGTTTCCCTTCGGCCGCCGGCAAATGGGTTTCGAGCTGCTGGCGTTCCTGGAGGCGACGGCATCCCGCGATCCGAAACCGCTGATCGTCTGTTCGGTCCGCGACATCCTGCAGGGGAGCAAGAAGCCGGAGCGTAACCGCGAAACCGTGGACCGGGTAAACGGGTTCTTCGATTTCGTCCTTGTCCACGGCGACCCCGCCTTCGCCGCCCTGGATGAGACGTTTCCGGCGGCCGGCAAATTCGCCGCCAAGGTCCATTACACCGGCCTGGTAGCCGACCCGGCCCCGGCCGGGGAATCGGCAAATGACGGAAACCAAGGCGACCAAGCCGGCGGCGAGGTCCTGGTTTCGGCCGGTGGCGGCGCCACCGACAGCGGCGCCTTGTTGCGCGCCGCGCTTGCCGCCCGGCCCTTGTCAAACCTCAAGGACCGGCCGTGGCGGCTGTTGGCGGGGCCGAACCTTGCCGGGGACGAACGCGCCCGGCTGGTGGCCGCCGCGCCACAAGGCGTCACCGTCGAGGCCAACCGGGACGATTTTCCCTCGCTGCTGTCCCGGTGCGCGGTTTCCGTTTCCCAGGCCGGGTACAACACGGTGGCGGAGCTTCTTCGGGCCGGCTGCCGGGCGGTGGTGGTGCCTTATTCGGCCGGCGGCGAAACCGAACAATCCTTTCGCGCCCAGCGCCTGAATGAAAGAGGCTTGGCCCACGTGGTCGAAGAAACCGCCCTTGGCCCCGAGACCCTGGCCGCCGCCGTCGACGCGGCCGCCGGCGGCCCGGCACCGGAACCGGGGGGAATTGACTTGGACGGCGCCGAAAACAGCGCCCGGCTGGTTATGTCCTGGCTCGATAGGTAAGGCCTACTTGCGCCCGATGAGCATGAAGCGGGTGTAGGACGGCAGTTCCCGTTCGCCTTCGAACAACAGTTCCGACAACGGCACCTGCGCCTTGAAGGCGCCCAGGTCGTCGACGCAGTTCACGTGCCCGTCGATGCCGTAATAATTGTTCGATTGCAGGGTCAGAAGCGGGCCCCCAGGAATGCGGGCGAACCAGTCGCCGATCCTTTCGAGGTGTTCGCAACTGGTGTTGATGATGAGGTCGAAATCTTCTTCCCCGTAATCCAGGTCGACCATGTCGGCGGTCAGGGAGGTGAACTTGCCGCTTTCGGCATGGGTCCGGTTGAGGCTCGCGGCGACGGCTTCGCAGGACGGATCCATGTCGACGCTGCAAACGGATGAGATGCCGAACCGCCCGTCGTGCAGCAGCATGGCGCCCAAAACGCCGTACCAGCCGCCGAGGATGCAGACCCGGCCCAATTCCCCGCCGGTGGTTTCAAACAGGGTATCGACGAGCCATTTCTTCGACGTGACCTGGTTGCGGTTCAGGGCGTAGCCCAGGTCCGGACTGGGGAAGCGTTGGGCGGTTTGGCGGATATCGGCGATGAAGGGGCTATCGAAATAGACTCCCAGCCCCTTCAGGATATCCTGATAGAAACTGTTTTCATTTGACATTCGGTTCGGTCACGCCGCCTTGGACAGCAATTGCAGTGATTCGACAAGTTTGTCGCTGATCAAGCGGGCGACGTGGGACGCCACCACCGCATCGCTTTCCAGAAGCTGGATGAACATTTCCTTCTTGATCTGCAATGCCGTCACCTTGGTTTCGGCGCGCACGGTAGCCGTGGTGACGCTGTCGCTCAGCAGGCTCAGTTCGCCCAACAGGGCGTTTTCCCCCCTTTCCGCGAGGACGATTTCATCGTCGCCTTCGAGCAGGATTTTGACCTTGCCTTCGAGAATGACGTAGGCGGCTTCGCCTTGTTCGCCCTGGGTAATGAGGTTTTCCCCGGCCTTGAATTCCATCGGTTGGCTGTGGAACGCCAACAATTTCAACTGGTTGGAATCGATCCCGGTAAACAGTGGAATATTGGCCAGCACCGCGGCTTCGGTGTTGATGTTGGAAGCCTCGCCTTCGCCTTCCTCTTGCGGCGCCGGGGCGGCCTCGTCGTTGCCTTCAAGGCGGCCGTTATGGATGGTAAGGATCCGGCCGAATTCGCTGTTTTCAGGCGCTTCGCCGGTGACGAAAACGAACGTCGTTTCGGGTAGAAGCTCGAACATTTTGCCGCGGATGCGGTCCTGGGTCTTCCGGTCCAGGGCGCTCAGGGCTTCGTTGAAGATGACGATGTCCGGCTTCTTGATCAGGCTGCGGGCCAAAACGACCTTTTGCCGGTCGGCCTGCGACAGCTTGGAACCGCCGACGCCGACCGGGGCTCTGGTCGCCAGATGGATCATGTCCTCGGTCAGGTCCATTTCCTCCAGCACCTTGAAAATGATGTCGTTGAGCCGCTCCTCGGCGTGGGGGATGGTGTGGTTGATGGTTCCCATCAGCATATTGCGCTGGGTGTTGAGTTTCGGGTTGTAGGTATCCTCGGCGAAAAACGCGATCCCGGCCTGTTTTTCCTCGGGCAGGTTTTCCCTGAAGAACTTCCGCGCCTGGAGGATCTTGTCCTTCATGGCGTCGTCGACGAGGCCGAAGCGGTGGCGGTCGACGATCAGCTCGAAGGTCAGCCTTATCAGCAGCGCCCGTTCCTCGTCGCCGAGGCTGTCCAGACCCTCACGGTCGGCCTGGATGGTCTGGGTTTTCAGTTTTTGGAAGGTTTCATAGTCGAGGAAGCCGAACTCGTCGGGCAGCGGCTGATCTTCGCCGATGTCGCCGAACAGGTCGACGATGGTTCCGGCGAACTTCTGTCCGATCTCGAGGAAGGGGGCCTTGAGGTCGAATTCCTCCAGCGCCGCCAGGACGTGCGGGTTGTCGTGGAGGTTCTTGGTCTGGAATTCCTCCTCGACGGCCTCGCCGAACACCAGGTTGGCGGCGATGTCGGCGTTGGAATTGTACTGATCGTCCTTGAACGGATAGATCAGGTCCTTGTCGTCGAGGTTGGCATTGAGCCTGGCGGCGATCTTCTCGCGCGCCTCCATCAGTTTTGCCGCAAGCTCGGGGTGTTTTTCCGGATTCAGTTCCATGGTCTGCGACTTCGCGGCTAGGCTTTCATCCAATTCGAGGGCATGGATGACATTCGTCAGCCATGCCTTTAATTCGCCCTTGTCGGCCAAGCCAAGGGATTTGACATCGATCCAGTCGGCGTCCACGTCGGCGGTGGTATTGCCTGAGGCTTGGGCTTCCTTGAAGTCCCAGTGGGGATCGTTTTCGCCTTTGCCGTTGTCAACGGGCGTGTGCATCAACCCGAACAACATGTTGTTTTCGATGGTGCCGTCGAAAATGTAGGATTCCAGCCCGATGTGGCCGATGGCCGAACCGGTGATGGATTCCGGAAGCATGGAAAGTCTGGAATCGCCGATGGTGATGGTGCCGACGGTCGGAAGGATCAGCCTCGACATCAGGTGGGCGATCTTATCCCGCGAACCCGGATCGGTGACGATGGCGGCGCGGGTGCCGGGTTCGATCTTGAACGAAATGTCGTCCAGGGCCTTGACCCCGTCCTCGACCAGGCTGATGTTCTTGAGCTCGATCGTGCCCTTGAGCCCGGGAAGGGTCTCGGGGCGATCTTGCTGCAAGGCCGGGTCGAGCATGTCGTTGGGCTGGAACTGTTCGATCAGTTGTTCGTACTTGATCCGCGAATCTTGAAGACGCTGGTAATACTTCAACAGTTCCCGCCACGGCGTCGTGAACCGGGCGTAAGCCGCCAGCACCGCGACCAGGGCGCCCAGGGACAAATCGCCGTTGATGATCAGGACGCCGCCCACGGAATAGAAGATCAGCGGCGTCAGCTGGCTCAGGAAGTTGTTGAGCCCCTTCATGAAGAATTTTTTCTCGTACAGCTCGACCCGGATAGAGAAGATAACGCCCAGCCGGCGCGACAATTCGGCCAGCATGTAGCCCGACGTGTCGTTGGTATGGACGTCGCTGACGCCGAGGCACGATTCGCCGACCCGTCCGGCGAGGTGTCGCGCCTTGGTCACCCTTTCCTTGCCCAGTGCATTGATCTTGCGCTGCATTTTCGGGATCAGCCATGCCTGTATAGGGACCATAGAAATGGCGACCAAACCCAGGATCGGGTCCTCGGAAATCATGAAGTACAGGATCGTGATCATGGTCCCGCCCTGGACCACGGGAACGGCGAACGATTCGCCGATGAAGAAACCCAAGGGCTCGACCTCGGCCGTGATCATCGCCGACAGCTCCGACGGGGTGACTTTCTGGAAATGCCGCTTGGGGAAGCGGAGAATGCGCTCGTAGAGCTGATAACGGAGCCGCCTGAGCATCCTTTCCGACGACACGCCCTTGTAGGTGTTGATGGTCTTGGAAAACGCGATGTTGATGACGATCAGAAAGAACAGGGCGGCGCACAGTACGAGCAGGTATTCGATCTGCCCCAACCCGAGGCCCAGGTCGAAAAGGTCCTTCGGAAAGTCCTTTCCGTCGATGGCGTCGTTGATGATGGTCTTCGGCAGTTTGAGCGCCATCAGCAGGAACGGGAACGAGCATGCCGTCATCGCCATGATGGTGAGCTGCTGGCCCTTGCTGTTGCGCCAGATGTACTGAAAGATGCTTTTATCCATGGTAGGCTTCCCCTAGAACTTCCCTGTTTTTTCTATGCCCTAATATATACGGAATAGTGGTATTAGCTATCGACAATTATCGTTTTTTGCCTTAACGTCCATATTGATAAGCCACTGTCTTAATTTACTTTATTGTCTAAAAACCCATAGAGGCTTGCGGCGTTTTCGCAGACGATCTTGGCCCGGGTCTTGGCCGGCAGGTGGCCGAGTTCGTTGTCGATGAATTCCTGGGAGTCCGGCCACACCCCGTCCATGTGGGGAAAATCGGACCCCCACATGACGTTGTCCTCGCCCAGCACGTCGAGGAGCCGAAGGCCGACCTGATCGCTTTGGTAGGTCGCCTTGCACTGACGATGCCAGTAATCGCTGGGCTTCATGGTCAGGGTCAGGTCCTTGTACTGGTCTTCCCATTCCAGATCCATGCGCTCCAGGATATAGGGAATCCAGCCGATGCCGCTTTCGGCGATGACCAGGCGAAGGCTGGGATGGGCTTCGAGCACGCCGCCGTAGATGATTTCCATCAACAGCTTCGACATTCCCATCTGGAAGCCGGTGATATAGACGGCGTGGGCCTGGCGCGCCTGCAGGGGCTCAAGCCCCTTGGTCGCCGGTTTCTCGCCGCCCGAGGTATGAAAATGGAGCGCCAGGCCGCAATCATCGACCGCCTGCCACAAAGGCTCCCACTCGGGTTCGTAAAGCGGCGTCATGTCGACGGTGTTGGCGACCTCAAGCCCGCGCAAACCACCACGTTTAGTCACCCGCCCGATCTCGGCCACGGCGGCGGCGACGTCGTGGTTGGGGATGGCCGCCAGCCCGGCGAAACGGTCGGGGTAGGTGTCGCAGAAATCGGCCAGCCATTGGTTATAGATACGCATCATTTCGGCCGCCGCCTCCGGGTCGCGGAGCCGCATGGTGCGCCCAGCGATCCCGTACAGCACCTCGGCATGGACGCCGTCGCGGTCCTGGTCCTTGACCCTCAGGTCCGGGTCGGTGATCCGGCGGATGCCCTTCTTGCCGTCCTCGTAAAGGCCCTCGGCGGCCATGCGGTCGGAGCGGTGAATTTTCCCCGGCACGTATTCCCTGCCGCCCAGGCCCATGCCGTTCTGGTGGCCGAACTGAATGCCATTGTTGGCGACCCAGATCGGACCCTTGCCGCTGTCGGTGACGTAGGGCATACGGTCCTTGAATTCCTTGGAGGCATTGGCGGTAAACAGGTCGGGCGGCAGCCACGGCAGGTCGATGTGACCGTCGGCGGAAATAACTTGGTATTGCATGGATGCGCCCTTCCCTGTTTTATTCCGGATAATCTGGATTTTTGTCGCTTCGCCCCATTAGGAGATTGATTTTATAGCTTTTTTCTCCAACGGGGAGCCCTGGCTTAATAGACAACGACGCTGCGGATGCTTTCGCCCGAATGCATCAGCTCGAACGCCTTGTTGATGTCGTCCAGGGGCATCTGGTGGGTGATCAGGTCGTCGATGTTGATC
>PTLK01000289.1 GCA_002938075.1 Alphaproteobacteria bacterium MarineAlpha3_Bin3 | reverse complement strand
GTCAAATCGCTGTATAGCTGGTAGCGCCCTGGCTGGACGGGCCGCCTCAACCGAGGGCTCTTGCGAACAAGTCCTTGTCGGCGTTGCCGCCGGACAGGATCAGCCCCACCTTCTTGCCGGCCATCTTGTCGCGTTCCTTCAACAACGCCGCCAGCGGCGCCGCGCCGGCGCCTTCGGCGGCGTTATGGGTATCGGTGAAGTAATGGCCCATGGCGGCGAGGATTTCGTCTTCCGATACCTTGACGATCCGCTCGGCGCCCCGCAGGATCACCTCGACCGCCGCCGGGTCCGGCGTCCGGCAGGCCATGCCGTCGGCCAAGGTATCGGACGAATTGGTCGCCACCGGCTTGCCGGACTCGAACGACAGCGCATAGCAAGGCGCGTTTTCGGCGACGACGCCGACGATCCTGGTCGTCAGGCCGAGGCCGTCCCGGGCCGCGATCAGCCCCGAAATGCCGGACCCCATGCCGATCGGCACGTAAACGATATCCAGGTCCGGTTCGGCGGCAAGGAACTCCAGCGCATAGGTGCCGACGCCTTCGATCAGCCACGGATGATAAGGCGGGATCGCGCGAAGCCCCTTTTCCGCCGCCAGCCCGTCGGCGTGTTCATAAGCCTCCTGGAAATCGTCGCCGTGTTCGATCAGGTCGGCCCCGAAAACCTTCATGGCGGCGTTCTTTTCCGGGTTGTTGCCGAACGGCACCAGGATCGTCGCCGAGATCCCGGCCAAGGAGGCGGCCAAGGCGACGCTTTGGCCGTGGTTGCCGCGGGTCGCGGTAATGACCCCGGAGCAGTCGGGTTGCTCGGATTTCAGCCTGTTCATGTAATTGAGCCCGCCGCGAATTTTAAAGGCGCCGATGGGGGTGTGGTTCTCGTGCTTGACCCAGACCTCGGCGCCGGTCCTGGACGCCAGCAACGGCCAGCGGATGTGTGGCGTCGGCGCCATGTGGCGGGCAACCACGGCGCGGGCCGATTCGAGTTCGTCGAGGGTGGGCAGGGCTGCATCGGGCATGCCGGTTTCTCCTCTCTCTCTCCCTTCTATAACAAACCTAAGCGGTATCCTGCGACCATCAACCATAGCTTCTTGACTCCGGCGCATTCATGCATGCAATGTATACAACGTAATTAATGTATTCATTAGGGCTTTGACATGGGTTCAAACGCGGCATTGTCGTTCCGGGTCGATCCGAAGAAGGCGCGGGCCATCGATGAACTGGCGAGGGCCACGGACCGGCCCCGCTCGTGGCACCTGGAACAGGCCCTAGATGCCTACCTGGAAGCCGAGGCTTGGCAGGTCAAGCGGATTGATGAAGGATTGACGGAGTTGCGGGCCGGTAAATCGGTTGCCCACGAGGACGTCGCCGCCTGGCTCTCCCGGTGGGGCGCGTCCGACGAGGGTGAGCCGCCTGGATGACCATCGTCTGGTCGCCGACCGTCGTCGAAGACCTGGAACACCTCCGCGCCACCATTGAACAATACAACCCAAGAGCGGCGGCGAAAGTGGCCAGGGCGATCCTGCGCCGCGTCGAAAGCCTTGCCGAGTTCCCGGGTATGGGGAAGCCCGGCCGCATTCCCCATACCCGCGAACTGGTCATCCCGGATACGCCTTTTATCGTGGTTTACACGACCGTCGAACAGACGGTCCAAATCGTCACCGTCCTTCATACCGCCCGCAAGTGGCCGCGATAGATCACATCGCGTCGGAGCCATCGCCAAAAGGCCTCACCGTGTGCGCATGGTTCAACGGCCCGTGGCCGGCGCCGTAGCCGGGGGCGGTGCGGATGGCTTCTCGTACATATGCCCGGGCCCGGATGACGCAATCCCTCAAATCCATCCCCTGCGCCAGGCCGGTAGCGACGGCCGATGCCAAGGTGCAGCCGGTGCCGTGGGTGTGGGTGGTGTCGATGCGGGAGCCTTCGAAACGCTCGGCGCCGTCGGCGGTGACCAGGACGTCGGTTACGGTATCGCCGCCCAAATGGCCGCCGGTCACCAGCGCCGCCCCGGCGCCCAAATCCAACAGGTCTTGGCCGGCCGCCTCCATGTCGGCGACGGTGGCC
>PTLK01000288.1 GCA_002938075.1 Alphaproteobacteria bacterium MarineAlpha3_Bin3 | reverse complement strand
GTGGGGGCGGTTTTCCCGGCCCCGGTAGTTTTTTCGCCTTTCTTGCCAGTACCGGGAACCTCAGCCTCCGGTAGGGTTTCAGAGGCCACACCTGAAGGTGCCCCAGAGGCCGTAGGCACATCGACCTGTTCAGGGAAGGCGGGATGCCTGTTGTCCTTTTGCAGTTTTTCGACCGGCTTTTCGGACAATTTTTCAGTCTGCTGCGAGCCCGGAGGAGGTGTCTTATCAGCCACCGGCAAGATCGCCTTGGCTTTCGGCGAAATGCCGGGAGGAACCTCGCTGCCAACCGGGTTCAGTCTTGGCGCGACGACCGTTGCGCCGACGACCACGCCGACCACAACGCCGATGACGATACCGATGATCGCGTTGCGCACCTCTTGCCCCCTGGTTTCCCCGTGCCCACCGGGGTTTGGAAATGGTCGGGGCGAGAGGATTTGAACCTCCGACCCCCTCGTCCCGAACGAGGTGCGCTACCAGACTGCGCCACGCCCCGACAAATCGTTAAAAAGGCTATTGGCTCAGGAGTTAACCCCTTTGCCGGTGGCGGTTATAGCGCCCGGGTGCGGCGGGAGCAAGGAAAGGGGGGCAAGGCCTTTCCCGGGGCCACGCCCACCCCTCTAGGAAGTAGTTTTTGGCCGCCTCAATAGGCGCGTTCGATGCAAAAATCGATAAGTTCGTTGAAAGCGCTTTTTTCCGCCCTGTCGGAGAAAATGCCAAGCGCGTCACGGGCGATGGCGCCATAGTGCCGGGCCCGTTCGATGGAATCTTCAAGGGCGTTGTGTTTTTCCATCAGGTGCAGGGCGTGTTCGAAATCGCCTTCGTTTTGATCAAGATCCTCCACCGTGCGGCGCCAAAACGCCCGGTCTTCGTCATCGCCGCGCCTGAACGACAGGATAACCGGAAGGCTCATCTTGCCTTCCTTGAAATCGTCGCCGATGGACTTGCCGAGCGTCGCCTGCTTGGCCGAATAATCGAGCACGTCATCGATCATCTGAAAGCCGATGCCGAGGTTCATGCCGAAAGAATCAAGCGCTTCCTCTTCGACCCGTGGCCGTGCGGCGACGACGGCGCCGATCCGGCAGGCGGCGGCGAATAATTGCGCCGTCTTCGACCGGATGACGTCCAAATAGGCCGTTTCGCTGGTTTCCGTGTCGTTGGCGGTGATCAACTGCATCACCTCGCCCTCGGCGATCACTGCCGAGGCGTTGGACAGAATCCCCAGCACCTCCAGCGATCCATCCTCGACCATCAGCTCGAACGAGCGGCTGAACAGGAAATCGCCGACCAGGACGCTGGCCTTGTTGCCCCAAAGGGTATTGGCGGACGCCAAACCGCGCCTGAGGTCGCTTTCGTCGACCACGTCGTCGTGCAGCAGGGTGGCGGTATGGATGAACTCGACACAAGCGGCCAACGCCACATGGCGGGATCCGGAATAGTCGCACATGCGGGCCGCCGCCAGCGTCAACATCGGGCGCAGCCGTTTGCCGCCGGCGGCGATGATATGCCCGGCCAATTGCGGGATCAATTTGACCGGACTGTCCATGCGCTGGACGATCAACTCATTGACCGCCTTGAGGTCTTCGGCGACCAGCTCACTGAGGGGGTCGAGCGAAGGCTTGCGATCCCGGTCACCGTCCAGACTGACGACAATGCCCAACGTGAATCCTCCGAGGTTGCTTGACGCTTTAGGTGTCAAAGCCGAGCATAGGCCAGTTGATTTAAGTGAATCATGAAACGTCACCGCCAAGGGGTCAAGCTCGTTGGCGTATCGGCAAAACAGGAGACCCTCGGCAATGGAGGAATTGGTGCGCACCAACGATCCGGTGTTGCTGTCTTGGCTGGCCGCCCAGTTTGCCGAGGAAAATATCGATGCCGTGGTTCTTGACGCCCACACAAGCGTCATAGAAGGCAGCATTTCGGCCATCCAGCGCCGGGTCATGGTGGTCTCCGAAGACCTGGCCAGGGCCCGGCTAATTCTGGCCGAGGCCGAAATCATCCAGATCGGCGGCCGCCCCGATGCCTGAGTTGGATTGTGAAATAAGCCGCGACGGACTGCTCGGCG
>PTLK01000287.1 GCA_002938075.1 Alphaproteobacteria bacterium MarineAlpha3_Bin3 | reverse complement strand
CGGAATTGAACAAGGACGAGAAAGAAGAAAAGGAACCTGGCGCCGAGGAAACTGGCGCCGACGAACAAACCGCCGAGGGCGTTGTGCTGGATGCGTCGACCCAGCCCGAACCGAGCAGCGATGGCCTAGCCCTGTCGCCGGACGAGGAAAAACAAAAAACCTTCATGAATAATTTCCTCTCGCAAGCGCTGGAAAGTTCCCAGGGCGACAAGAAGAAGATGGACAATTTCAATAAATTCGGGGTCAACCTTTATCTCGCCGGGGCCTGCGAAATTCTGGCCCAGAAACGGGAGCTGACCCCCGGCGCCCTCACTAAAATCCTCACCGACAGCGTTCGGGTCATGGGGTTCAAGAAATCCCATGCCGCTTCGTTCGCCGGCCGTTATGAGGAATACCTGATGGCTGATTCCCGTTACATGCAGATGTTCCAATCCGGGCGCAACGCCATGAACATCTACCTCGCCGACGAAACCGCCGCACCAAAACTCCTGGATACGGCCTTAGAGGAATGGAACAAACCCAAGGCCAAGGAGGAAACGACCGGTCCCATCACGGTGCTGTTCACCGACATCGCCGGATCGACGGCGATGACACAGGCTCTCGGCGACGCCGGCGCCCAAAAGGTAGTGCGCGTCCACAACCGAATCGTCCGCGAGGCGCTCAGCGTCCACTCGGGCAAGGAAGTCAAACATACCGGCGACGGCATCATGGCATCCTTCAATAAAACATCGGACGGGATTGACGCCTCCATCCAGATACAAAGGGAAACGGCTCTGCATAACCAAGTCCAACCCGACTTGCCGTTGCACCTGAAAATCGGCCTCAACGCCGGCGAGCCTATCGCCGAGGACAATGACCTGTTCGGGACCACGGTCCAGCTTTCGGCCCGCATTGTCGACAAGGCCGCCGCCGACGAGATTTTCGTTTCGGAAATCGTGCGCGGAATCTGCGCCGGCAAGAATTACAATTTCTCCAAACGGGGGGGCTATGAAATGAAGGGGTTCGGCGACGACATTACCCTTTTCGAAGTAATTTGGAACGACGCGGATGAAGAACCCGGCGATACCCCGCTACCCCAACCGGCCGCGGCCGAAGCCGCGGCCAAGAACGCGGAATAGTTAATCATTAATAATCTCAGGCCCCCTAAAGGCACCGAAGATAACACCCCTTCATCGGACTAAATGGCCTTACTTTCCCGGCCGGGTCCGTGGAAAACAAAATTTCCGCCACCGCTTGCGGGCACAAAACGGCCTTCCTATATCAGTCTCGGACGATGGATGCCTTTCCTATAGGGTCCGGAGTCCTTAAACGCCCGAGGGCCATCGGCAAGGCTTTTCTCCGCGACGCCCCCGGGATGAGCAGTGGGGTTCGACCAACAAAGGCCCTGCCCGTGCGCGGGCGGCCCCGGTGAATCCCGAAACCATGTAGCTTCGAAAAGGAGGATATGGCTATGCGTACCATTGATTTCTCTCCCCTCTTCCGTCATTCCGTCGGCTTTGACCGCATGCAGCGCATGTTGGACGCGGCAACCCGGATGGATTCTTCGGCCCACGCCTACCCGCCCTACAACATCGAACAGGTGGGCGAGGACAACTACCGCATTTCCATGGCCGTCGCCGGGTTTGGCGAACAGGACCTGGACGTGACGGCCAAGGAAAACACGCTGGTCGTTTCCGGCAAAATGGCCGACGAGAGCGAGGATAAGACGTATCTTCATCGCGGCATTGCCGAACGCGCCTTCGAGCGCCGGTTCGAACTGGACGATCACATCAAGGTGGTGGGCGGCAGCCTGGTCAACGGCTTGCTTAACATCGACCTTCAGCGCGAAGTTCCCGAAGAGAAGAAACCGCGCAAGATCGCCATCGAAACCAAGGAATCCGGGCGGATCGAGAAAAAGGCCGCCTAAACGCCGGCCAAGACCGCAAACCGGGACAATAAAAAGGGGCGTGGCTGCCGCGCATTGCGGGGCGGCGCCCCTTTTGTCCGCTAGGAGGCGACGAATTTCTCTAACACCCCCCGAATGGGTGCCGGGATGGGCTGAGATTTGAGGGTCTCTGAATCCACGAACACATGGAC